>JAKMEV010000333.1:0-2269 GCA_022425785.1 Akkermansiaceae bacterium
CCTGATCTTTCACGACATCGAGAATGCTACTGTGACGTTTGAAATTTTCGGCCGAGCTTGCTTTTTTTTCGGCGGAGTCTTCGAGAAACATCGCGCGGTAGGCGGCGCGGAGATCAATAGAGGGAACTTGGACGCCGGTTCGGGTAAAGCTGAGAAGATTGCGTTCGCGGCATCCTAAGGTCAGTGAGGAAAACCGGGTCGCGGCACCATGATGCTCTGCGAGTTTTTGATCGAGGCTCATGTTTCCCTCGGCATAATTATGAGCGAGGACAGGGCGAACGCCACTAAGCAGGACTGGGACACCTTGGTGGCCGCCGGTGAAACCGTGATCAAGATTTTGGAAAACCGTGAAGTCCTCACGATGTTTCCCGAGAGCCTTGAGGGTTTCCGGAACATCGTAGTTTTTACCGGTCTGAGAAGGGTCTGGGAAAAAGGCTTTTTGGTAGACCCCATAGTTATTGGAGAGACAGACAAAGCGTTTGATCGGCTTTCTCTTTCGGGTGGTAGCACGTCCTACCGGAATCATTGCTTCAAGCAAGGGGAGTGACATCGCTACACCAGTGCCGCGGAGCAGAGTTCGTCTATCCAACATTTTGCGCATAATCTTAGCCAACTAGAAAATTTCCATAGATCTTTCAAATAATAATCATTTTCGATGACAGTGATTGCTACCGGGGCGGAGGGGTCACAAGGAGGTTAATTTCCATAGGTTGCTGGAATCATATCGCCATGCTCGGGTCGCGGATCCGCTGGGTGGCAGCACTTTGGAATAAGACCGGATGACCTACTAGGAGGCTCCGAGGACGGACTTCTGTTTCGCAAGGGCAAGGATGAGGAGCTAGCCTAGTCACTTGAGGCTTCAGGCACGATTCGGAAGAACATTGATGCTTCGCCGATCGTATCGAGCCACGTCATTTCGCCATTCACTCCTTCCGCAGTTCCCACAAGAGTCCAAGATCCGAGACCTAAGTTAGGCGAGCGTTCAATCTGATAGCGATTTTCTGATGTTCCTGTCCACGAGAGGGTGATTTGTGTTCTTGTGGTATCGAAGGATGCTCGAACCAGCAGAGGAGGTTCGGGTGGGAGGAGTCCTTCGTTGTAAGGCGTGACGATTTGCCCTACCTCGTAAGCAAAGGAATTCAGATCGACTTCAGGGAGATTGGTCACCCGGACCGGATCCAGCTCTGTGAGATCAACTCCGTAGAGCGTGTCGGCCCAGGTCAAGGTGCTGAGAGTGGTCACTAGGTCGTTGGCATGTCCGGTGGCGTCCCGAAACAAGTATTCGTCTCCGCTATTCGATGAAGGTGCCGCGCTGAGATACTCCACACCGTCCAACTCACCATCAAAGAAGTTTTCAATAAGTTCGTAAGCTCCGAGACCATACGGGCAAAAGATCACCGCATTGTTTGGGTAGCGTTGTCGCAGGGGAGTAATTAACGAATCAAAAAGCGCGAGAGTTGCTGTCCTTACTTCCTCGAGGTTTCCCGGAGTGATGCGGTGGGGGCCGAGGGTCCATGGAATTGTGATGAGAAACTTGATTTCAGGGTTACTTTCCAGAGCCAGGTCAAACCATTGTTGGTAGTCCTCGATCCGGCTGTTTTCCGCTGAGTAATACGTGAGAGCCAAGAGCTCGATTTGGCCACCTGAGAGCAGATCAGTCGCCTCTTGAAGGACTTGGGAATTTTCCCACAGCATGAGAGGCGAACCATTCGGGCCTCCTCGAAAGATGGTGTGTCCGATATGCCCATCGATTCCCCATTCCGCCGAACGTTGGTTGAGCTGATCCGCACTTGGGCGAAAGAAGCTATGTCCCATGAACAAGCCCCGATATCCTTGAATCGCGGCATCGGCGGAAAAAGCAACGAGGGTGAAAAAGAGAGTGAGCGTGAGCAACCTGATCGAAACCATCACGAGTTGAACCCCCCCAAGTTTCAAAAAGTTGTATTGAAATTTCCCCTGCTAGGAAATTACTTTTGGCTGGAAAGGTTTGAAGTCGCATTGGACCGGGTCAGAGGGTGAGGAAAGGGGGTTGTAGCGCTTGGCGATCCATGAGAAGTAAACCCAGCATACGGTATGAACGGCATTAACATTTTTCGGCTCATTGGAGTCTGCGGATTATTAGTTGCGGCTTGGTGCGTTGAGGTCGTCGGTTTCGCTACCTTTCGGAGCGAAGTGAGCAATGGTCCACCAAAAATGAATGTTGTGGATTCTGATAAGGAGTTTTCCAGAGAAGGGAGCGGTAAACTGCTCATTGGATCTGGTCATGACC
>JAKMEV010000336.1:0-6174 GCA_022425785.1 Akkermansiaceae bacterium
TTCCCGAACTCGTCACCGCCGGAGGAGCCGAGGCTCTCGCAGTCAAAGCAGTTCGTTTGGTGAAGACCGGGACCCATTCACCGTTCGAAGCTCTCCATCACATTCTCACCTCGAGTCGTCCCCCCATTCCCTTCGAAACTCTGCGTACTCAAATGCGGCTCGCCATGAACGAGGCCACCGAAGGCGAGTTCATTCCCGATGAGATCCGCGACATGCTCCAATCATCGTGAACTGGAAAATCTACGCCGCCGGAAAACCCGCCCTCGCCTACGCCAAAACCGGTATCGAGGAATACCTCAAGCGATTAAAGCGCGGCGCCAAGGTCCAACTCATCTACCTTAAAGCCGGAGATTCCGAAACAGTCTCGAAAGACCTCCTCACCCGCTCCGGGGGAACTTTCCGCATCGCCCTGGACGAACGCGGCAAGGACTGGGACACTGATCAATTCGTGGCGAGGGTCAACCAATGGGAAATGGATCCCGGAATTAAAACAATCTCTCTCCTCATCGGAGCTTCCGACGGTCACACTCAGGATCTCCGCACCCAATGCAACGCGGTCTGGGCTCTCTCTCCGCTGACTTTACAGCACGAACTCGCCCTCGTCGTTCTTTTGGAGCAACTCTACCGCGCCTATTCCATCAAACGCGGCGAGCCTTATCACCGCTAGCTCAAGTGAGCTACCACAAAGCTCTCCGGCAACTTCACAGCTTCTCCCTGTTTGATTCGGATGGCATCACCACCATCAATTGAGACCTGGGTCACTTCGAGATCCGTCCCATGGATCACCAAGTAATACTCAGAATACTCCGGTGTGAATTCGCCCACTCGACCCTGGCTTAATGTCATTCCACTTTCCGTCTTCTCTAATCTAAGTTGCTTCAAGACCGATCCCTTTTCATCGCGGTAGTCATAGCCGTCTCCGGAGTCTTCATAGAGCGAACCTTCCGCTGAGCCTTGATCCGGATAGAGATGAAGCTCCATGTGGGAAAGCGGCACGCTACTATTCATCCTAACGGGCGACAGCGGCAAGATCGATCCACCTCTCACATACAAGATGGTTTCGTCCAGCGGGACATCCCGCCACATTTCATCGCCACCGTCCATCTTACTCCCATTCCAAAAGTCATACCACGTTCCGCCCGGCAGATAAAACCATCTCCCTTCGATCTCTGGATCGGAAATCGGACAGGTAAATAAATCCGCACCCAGCGAAAATTCCTCCATGCGCCCGTGACACTCGGCATCACTCTGGTCGAGATTGACTAGAGAGCGTAGCATCGGCGTGCCCAGTCGAACATGCTCTTCAAACACCGTATAAAGATACGGCAGAATACGATAGCGGAACTCAATGAACTTTTTCGCGACTGCGGTATAAGGATCACCAAACGACCAGGGTTCCTGTTCATTTTCATCACCCGAACTATGAACACGGCAAAAAGGATGGAACACGCCCATCTGCAACCAACGAACAAAAAGCTCTCCATCGGAACGCCCAGAAAAGCCTCCGATATCGGTTCCGACAAATGAGTAGCCCGAAAGAGAGAGACGCTGACATTGGCCATTACCAATCTTCAAATGCTCCCAGGTCGATTGAATGTCACCGGTCCAGGCCGAGCTGTAGCGCTGGGTCCCGGCATATGCGGATCTTGTGATCACGAAAGGTCGGCGATCAGGCGCCGCCCGACGTAAACCCTCCTGGGTTGCCCTCGACATCTGCATGCCGTAGACATTGTGCGCCTTACGATGAGAGCAAGGATGCCCATCATAATCGTGACGCACATCACGAGGGAAGGTTTTGTCTTCATTGAAGACAGCCGGTTCATTCATGTCGGTCCAGGTCCCAGCCAAGCCGCTCTCTTCGATAAATGGAGGAAATAGATCAGCCCACCAATCACGCGCTTTTTCGCTCGTGAAATCTGGAAAGTGACACGGACCGGGCCAAACACTTCCCTTCAACAAGGGGCCATCCATGCGGCGACAGAAGACGTCGCTTTCAATCCCCGACTGATACACGTGGTATTGCGGATCAATCTTGATACCAGGATCGATAATCGCCACCGTTTTGATCCCGTCCCGCGCAAGAGCATCAGTCATGCGTTTCGGATTTGGATAGGCACCCTCAGCGGAATTCCAGGTGAAACACCTGAAGCCATCCATGTAGTCAATGTCGACATAGATGGCATCGCAGGGAATTTCCAGAGACTTAAATCCGCTGGCAATTTCCATCACCTCATCCTCACTCTTATAAGACCACTTGCATTGGTGAAACCCCAAAGCCCACAACGGCGGGAGCTCGGGCACTCCCGTAAGTTGGGAATACGATGAAACCACATCCGCTACTTTCGGCCCATCCATGAAATAAAAATTCATCTCACCTCCCTGAGCCCAAAAACTCGCCACACTCGAACGCTCTTCCCCAAAATCGAAACTGGAACGAAAGGAATTGTCGAAGAAAATTCCGTAGGCCCGATCATGATGAAGACCAATGAAGAACGGAATGTTTTTATAAAGAGGATCAGTGGAAGCATCATAGCCATACACGTCACTCCCCCAAAGCATGCGCCGTTGCCCGCGAAGATCTTTGTGCCCCGGCACATCGCCCAGACCATAGAAGCGTTCGCGAGCCTGGATATTTCTACTGAGTATGACGTTCTCCCCACCAAAGTCCTCATTGTCATACCAATGAAATCCCTTCTCGTCCTGGCTAAGGATGAAGCCATCGTGATCCTCCACTCGAATGAGCAACCCCATCTTCCCGATAAAAATCACGAGAGATTCCGTCTTCAGAACGAACTCTTTCTCCCTTTCCTCCACCTCAAGCTTCATCCCGGACTGGTCCAAATCTTCTTTGATTGCGTAGGAAAACTCGTCGCTAAACTCCCCCTTCGGCGCAAAGCGAAACCGAATCGTCTTGGGATCGATCGCGATCACTTCCAACTCACACCGGTTGTCGCATTCAAAGAGATAGCGCCCCTCAATTTCTCGCATCGCGACGACCTTCCCCGGGAAGTGTTCGCCTGTATTTTTGGGCATCCCGGTTTCGATGTAATTGTCTTTCTCGAAGGCTGGTTCCATTTGCGGCGGACGCTAGGACAACACCCCGACTTTATCCACTGATTTTCCAGCTAATTTCTAATCCTCGGATTCATGCCAAAAACCTGCCAGACTCATGAAAATCGGCATGCACGAAAGAATCCTAATGCTCGGCTGGGAGTTCCCTCCTTTCATCAATGGTGGGCTCGGAGTCGCTTGCGATGGCCTAACCAGAGCCCTGACCGATCATGTGGACCTCGCTCTCATTCTCCCCGAAACAAGTCAGCTTCATCCTTACCATGAATCCCAGAATGCCTACTCAGGTGATCTTGACTCCAAGGTAAACTGTTTCACCCGGATGGCCCTTGAGCGATCCAAGGATGACTATTTCGATATCATCCATGCTCACGATTGGATGACTTTCCGCGCGGGACTGAAAATCAAATTACTTTCCAACAAGCCACTCGTGCTTCACATCCACTCACTCAGCTTCGACCGGGCCGGGCCAGAAGTGCGTGATTGGATTTTCGATTTAGAAAAACTGGCCATGGCCCAGGCCGATCACATCATCACGGTGAGCGAATACACCAAGTCGATATGCATCGAGCACTACGGAATTAACCCGGACAAGATTCAACCGATTCACAACGGAGTCGCCTCGATCACCACTACCCCATCTCAGCCAGAAAACCTCGTCACCTTTCTCGGACGAATGACCCAACAGAAAGCCCCTCTCAACTTTCTCAAGATCGCAGCCAAAGTCCTGAAGAAGATCCCGGATACCCGCTTTGTCATGGCGGGCACCGGAGACCAACTTGAAGAAGTCATTCAAGAAAGCATACGCTTAAAGATAAATGAGCAGATTCAATTCCCCGGCTTCATCGACAGAACAAAAATTAACGCTCTCTTCGCCCGGACTTCGGTTTATTGCATGCCCTCGGTCTCCGAACCTTTCGGCCTCTCTGCTCTCGAAGCAGCTCAATTCGGCATCCCAACCGTGATTTCGAAACAATCGGGCGTCGCAGAAGTCCTCACAAATTCCCGCTCCGCCGACCATTGGGACTTGGATCTTATGGCAAGCCATATCACCGAACTTTTACAAAGCAAAGAAGCCCACGCCAAGGCTTCAGAGCATTCCTCACGAGACCACCAAGCTTGCACCTGGGAACGGTCCGCCAGACTTGTCCATCGGACATACCAAAACTTTCGCCCCTCTTAATCAGAATTAGAATTAGGCCTTGGGCTTCATTCGTCAATTTTCTGGTATTCGCTAGTATCGCAACATCGTACGCCGGACCAGCTGACCTCTCCAGCGAAGAATGGACCGAAGTCACCGATAGCATCGAATCCCAGGGCGAACAAACCACGTTCCGCAGCACCCTCTTCGGCGACAATCCCGAGAAAATCTTCCTCCGCGTTCGCCAAATTGTGAACTAAAGCACCAAAGAATTTTTCGCAAAAATATCGAAGTCTGCACTTTCACGGTGTATACTTCTATTTTCATACCATATTATCATATGTCTATCGTCAGATTTTCTGGCACCGTCCTCGGGAGCGACGATCCCGGACGTGCCACTCGCGCTCAACTCCTTTCCCTCCTCTTCAACGAAGGTTGGGACATCTACAATTCCAACGGTGATCAGAAAATTACGCTCAACAACATTGAGAAAAAGATCATCGAGTCTGATGCTTTCCTCTTCACTCCCGGAGCCACTCTGGAGGACATGTTCAAAGCCATTTCAATTTTCGTTGGCTACCAAACTCTAGACCCCCACCTGACTGGAAAGCCCACGGTCATTCTCAACAGCGATGGCTCCTGGGATTCCTTTTTCTCGGTCCTCTCTCATCTCGAATCACTCGGAACGATCAAACAGGATCACCGCAAATTTCTGCTCAAAGCCAATTCACCAGAGAGCGTCATCGGGCTTCTCGATTCCGCAAAGTCGCAAGGCCTTCCCAATCCTGAGCGGGAGAAAGTCAGCGAGACTTCCCTTCAGGAAGCCGACGAGATGATCCCCGATCACTACAACGGAAATGTCTGCGTCTTCTGCTCGGCAACCTTGGAAGACCCCGGATATCTCGCCGACGGAGAAGCATTCGGAAAGACTCTCGCCCAAAACAATATGGGCTGTGTTTCCGGAGCTGGAAAATCCGGCATAATGGGAGCGGTCGTCAAAGGCTCGGTGGACGCAGGTGGTTGGACTGCCGGCTCAAACGTCCCCCACATCATCGAATTGGAAGGACTCCCCAACGGGCTCTCCCAATTCTGGCTGCGCGAAGACATCTACACCCGCATGGAAGTCATGATCGAAAACTCCAATGCCTTCGTCATCTTCCCGGGTGGCGCTGGCACCTTCCAAGAGCTCCTTGCCTTGATGATCTTCAAGCAAAACAACCATGAGCTGATGACCGGAAAACCCGTCGTGATCTTTAATCGGAAAAACGAAATGGAAATTGGATTCTGGGAGCCGTTGATCACCTTGATGGCATCAATGTGCGCTCCCGACTCGTTTACGATCGTCGATCAACTCGATGAAATCCTTCCCTCCATTCTCGAACGATTTGAAAATAAGAGAGCGGCTTGCTAGGCTGCAAAACCATCACCTAAAGCGGAGTATTGGGAGTGGTCCTATTCGGAGTCTTCCCTCCCAAGCGCGGCTTCGTAACAACTGACTGTCGAAGCCGCCAGAGCGATGAGGCCATCGCCTCTCGTGCCTTGAACCAAATCGCCTCCCTTGATCGACGGCAGGCTGACCGAGGGACAGGCTGCTCACGGATTTAGCCAATCCGAAAAGCCGGTAGAAATGACTCCAAGCCACGCGATCGACCCGATCAACCAAGCTTTCACAGCGACAGACCGACACTCGGACAGAAAGCAGGGAAATTTCGGATTGGGATTCCCTTCATTTCCATTTTCGATTTTTGCGCTAGACTAGCCCCAAGATGCGCATTGCCCTCCTTTTTTTCTTACTCATTTCTCCTCTCATCGGAGGGAATATCCGGATCGACATCCTACACCAATACGAAGGCAAGCCGCTCCTGCTCAACTCGATCCGCTATGGGAAGAGCGAAACATTTTCGATCTCCAGATTGAGCTACCTTCTCAGCTCCTTTGCCTTTCAGTCGGATGACGGAGAATGG
>JAKMEV010000352.1:0-7269 GCA_022425785.1 Akkermansiaceae bacterium
GTTTTCAGATTGTTGAAGTGGGAGGTCCCGGTCCACCGACCATTACTGAGATTGACTACACGTCCGCCGATGGGTTGCTCACCCTGACCTGGAATTCCAAGCCCGGTGAGACTTATGCCATCAAATATTCGGAGGATATGATCAGCTGGGATAGTGACATTGATGATGGCTATCCCGCAGCGGAAGGGGGTGACACGACTACCGCGATCTTCAACTTGAATGACTTTGGGCTCGCGACCGATTCCCGTCTCTTTTTCCGCGTTGAAAAGTAGGGGTTCCGGCTTCTAGTTAAATTAATGCCTGAGGGGAGATTCCTCCTCGCTTGTCTCGCCTTGAGCGGACACAACGGCGGGAATTTATCCGCTGTGTTGATTTCGTGACGGGAAAAGCCATGGCGAAGTTGTGAGAGTTTTTTCCTGCTTTCCGGAGAGAGTGGGGCCGATTACTTTTTAGGAACTTGTTCATGAAGTGCCTCATTACCTTTTTCTCTGCTGTCCTCACTCTGTCGGCTTGGTCTCAAGGTGGACTCGATGGAGCGACGGGCAATATCTACGGAGTCGATCCAACGACGAAGACCTTCGAGTTGCTGAAGGAAACGGAGTATGCCCCGAAATCGGATTTGGGGCAGTCGCGCTTTACGGTGCGTTGGTCCGATGATGTTCGTATCCTCAAAGTCGAGGAGCGCAAAAGCTTCGCTGGTCTTTAAGGCCCTGTGTTAACGGATTTTCACGGAATCGATGACGCCAATGCCAAAGCGATGTCCGAGGGGCGGCCATTCGTGGCGCGCGTGGCGGTAGTGCATCTTGGTGGAGGCAAGGCAAGCGGCCCGGAAGAAGGTCATCGCAAGATTGTCAGTCTATTTACTCCGGATGCCTGGGAGGCTCCCAAGAGTGGATTGATCGACCTGAATGGAAAGCCGGTGAAAGTGAACTTGCGCCAGCGACATGCCCGGATCTATGTGCATGAACCCTTGACCCCGGCTGACCTGGAGAAGGGGTTTTGGAAGGTGACGATCCAAGGCGAGCAAGAAGAGGGAGGGTTTGTGGTTCATGAAATGGAAGTGAGATCGCTTGAGGATCCCCGCAAGACGGATGATCCCAAACTTCCCCGGGTGCTGGTGGTGGGTGATTCGATCAGCATGAATTATCACGAAGCAGCGAAAGCAGCTTTGAAGGGGGCAGCCAATTATCATCGCAACGAGGGGAATAGTCTTTCAACGGTGCAAGGAGTCCGCAATATGGACCTTTGGTTGGGGAACTACCATGAAAAGGGACTGGGCTGGGACGTGATTCAGTTTAACCACGGCTTGCATGATTTGAAACAAAGCTACGACAAGGTGACTGATACCTTTGGTGATTATGCGGTGCCATTGGAGGCCTACAAAGAGAACCTCGAGAAGGAGATCGCGATCTTAAAGAAGACAGGCGCGAAGTTGATCTGGTGTTCGACCACGCCGATTCCACAGAGCAACAAAGGCAGGTATGCTCGTCGCAAGGGAGCGGCAAGGGAGTTTAATGATGCGGCCTTGGAAGTCATGCAGAGGCATCCTGAGATCATCATCAATGACCTGTATGGAGTAGTGGAGGGTTCCGCTCTCTTTGATTCATGGCGCAAGGGGAACGATGTCCATTTCTACAAAGAAGAGGAACAAAAACTTCTGGGTGACTCAGTCGCTGCGTCAGTGCGCAAAGCCCTTGCTGCGGAATCAACACAGGATGCATCTGCTCCCAATGTCCTCATGATTTGCATCGATGACCTCAACGATTGGACGGGATTCCTTGGAGGGCATCCCGGGGCGCTCACCCCTCATATGGATGCGCTGGCGAAACGGGGGCGAAATTTCGCCAACGCCCATTGTGCCATTCCGGTTTGTTCCTGCTCGCGAGTGAGCGTGATGTCGGGCGTGGCGGCGACGACGCACGGGAGTTACGAGATCGGACCGTCTTACCAGCAGTTACCAGCCTTAAAAGACGTCCCCACGATTCAGCGCTACTTCAAGGATCACGGTTATCTGACCCTGGCCGGAGGAAAGGTTTTGCATCAGGACTTCAGTGGACGTCTGGCTGGTGCGGTCGATCGGTCCCTTGGGCGCAAGAGGAGTCCCAGAACCAAGAAGCCAATGAGTCGCCCCGCTGACTGGAGTGCGGCCTGGGATTGGGGTGCCTATCCGGAGAAGGATGCCGAAATGGCCGACGTCCAACTGGCCGAGAATGCGGCGAAAGCGCTCCAGGAGGAATTTAAGAAACCCTTCTTCATGTCGGTCGGGTTTTTCCGGCCCCACGTTCCTCTCTTCGTTCCTCCCAGGTGGTTTGAGCTTTACGATGCAAAAACCTTGAAGCTTCCGAAGAATCCCATCTCGGATCTCGACGATCTGCCGAAAAACTTTCTTGGGATCAACGACTACGCGCTTGCCCCGACTCATGTCGGGGTGGTTGAGCACGGAAAGCAGCGAAGTTTGACCCACGCCTATCTCGCATCCGTGAGTTTCGTCGATCATTGTGTCGGCACCGTTTTGGAAGCGTTGAAATCCAGTCCTCATGCCGATAACACTTTGATTGTTTTGTGGAGTGATCATGGATTCCACTTGGGTGAAAAACAGCATTGGGCCAAGCGCACGCTTTGGGAGGAATCAACAAGAGTTCCCCTGCTTTTTGCGGGGCCTGGAATTAAGCCCGGCGAAGCCTGCCGGGAGCCCGCCAGCTTGCTTGATATTTATCCGACGCTGGTCAAGCTTTGCGGCTTGCCTGCGAATTCCCATCTCGAAGGGGTTTCTCTTTTGCCCCAGCTCGATGATGCGACGGCAGCCCGTAAAATCCCCGCGATCACGTCTTCCTACTTTGGGAATCATTCAATCCGTTCCCGGGATTGGCGGTTGATCTCCTATGAAGATGGCGGCAAGGAACTCTACGATCATCGAACCGATCCGGATGAGTTTGACAATCTCGCAGGTGATCCGGCCCATCGGGATACTCTGCGTGGTCTCTCTAAATGGTTGCCGAAGAAAGCGGCTCCCGAATTCAAGAGCAAGTCCGAGAGATCCCGTGTTCGCAAGAAATGAGTGAGGCCGCAGCGATTCTTTAGGAAGGCATCGCGGTCCACGCAACTCGATGGAAGGTTGTCCTAATCCTCAAGACTACTCTCGATCTTGTTCTTCGCGTTCGACGGATTCATCGACGGCGCGGTTAAACTCATCGCGGAAAACGGCATCGGCATCGGCTGCCGCTGAGTCCGACTTAAGATAAGGTCGCGGACGTGGCATGAATTCGCCTCCTTCCCAGCGTAGGTTAGCAAATTTGGGAATTTGTCCCTTCCAAGGTTTCTTCACAGTTTTCGGACGCAGTTTCTGGCCAGGGGTGAGAATGAGGCTGGTTGCAAAATCATAGCTGGATAATGCCTCGTCAGCTTCCGACTTGAACTGGTTCATAGCCAGGGTAACGGATTGTGTGCCTGCCGTTTCTAATTTCACGAGGGCGGCATATTGAGTGGGCTTGCGACCGGTGTAGCCACGCCAGCGGTCGGTATCAATGACCACGGCCAAGGTTTCGCCGGGTTCGGTGGTGGTGATTTCGAAGGCGAGCTTGGCGTCTTTTGGGCCGACAAAGGCGGGGTCGTTGATCTTGTGAGTTTCGAAGTTCCAGTGCTCCCGGTTGTTTTCTGCAACTCGTGCCCAGTCCCGCCATCCATGAGCAAAATTGTCGATGAGGCGCTGGCGTTTTACCGTCGCTTTCACCCCGGCTTTTTGAAGTTGGTGGGGATAGGCCTTGCGGTATTCACTCGTGATTGTCAGTAGCGAATTATCGGAGTAGCCGGGTGGCATTTTGATTTTTTCACCGGTTTCGTAAATGACGTTGGCAAATGCGAACAAAGGCTCGCCGGTGTTCATGACCGGACAGGGGGCCGAAAAGGTGTTGCCGTCGCGTTCGACTTCCGCCGAGCGCCAAAAGCGGGCGCGCGGGTCGCGGTCATAACCGTAGTAGATTTCCACCCGTTCAAGTTTGTGGGGGCTGGAAAGATCAGGTCGTACCGTGAAGACCGGGATGCCGTCGGGGGCATTCAAATCCAAAGTGGCCTTGGCGGTGGCGGGGAAGGTGAATGATTTTTTCAGATGTGTATCAAACCAGCGAATGCGCGCCATCATGTTGTCGGCGGTGAAGCGATGATTCATGTGAGGAGTGAAGGAAGTGCGGCTCTGTCTGACATCAGGCAGGGAGTTGAAACCACGAAGGACAAACTCCATCGGTGAATTGAAGTCGTTGGTTGCGCCAAGAAACATCACCGGGCAGCGAACCAGTGGCCAGTAGTGTTGGCAGGCGAGTGTTTTTAGGTAGAGATCGCGCTCAGGGCCGGCTGCCATTCGTCGGGCCGAGTTGGGGATGCCGGCAATGTCAGTGTAGAGAAATCCGCTGCCGCCGACCGATGGGGAAGCGGCCTTGATGCGGGGGTCGATTGCGGTGAGGATGGTGAGGCGTCCGCCCATGCTGTGGCCCTGAAGTCCAATGCGATCGCCGTCGCATTCTGCTTGCTGCTCCAGAAAAGTGATCGCGCGTCGTGTCGCTGCCGCGTAGAGAATCCATGAGCTGTTCCATGGGTGGGCTTTTCTGTGGATCGTCCCTTCACTCGCCTCGACTCCATTGTGATGTTTTGGATCGAGAAATCCTGCGGGAATTCTTTGCCAGTCGGTGTTGGGATCATCCGCCTGATCAATGACTTTCTCGCCCCAGTTCACCGCGATCGCGGCGTAGCCACGGGCCGCGTAGAACTGCGCTGATTGTTTGCGGGCGAACTGACCGCCACCGTGAACCTGGATGATTCCGGGCAAGGCTTTCGCTTTTTCTGGAAAGGCATAGAAGGCCGCGACCTTGGTCTTCTTTCCGGCGAAGGTTCCCACGACATAGCGAATGTAGCGGGTAATGATTCCTCCGTCAGATTCCTTGCGTACCACTTCGACCTCAAGAGGTTCGGCGTGCGGATCGTAGTCCGCCCAGGTCTCAGTGACGGTGCGGGGGATGTTTTGCGCGAAGCTCTCCTGAGAGGCCTGGCAGAAGAAAAAAGTGAGTAGAGCAATGGTCGTTTTCATCGGCAACTTAGCGTGCTGTCGGAAATTCATTTGTTCAAAAAGAGATCACTCCGAACGACAAGATGCACGAGATCGCGGAGACGGTTCCCGTTTTTCTCCATCTCCGAAACGATGCGGTTGACTTCACCGCGATCACCAACTTCAAGCAAGCGACCGGTGGCGTAGGTGAGCATTTTTTCGGTGAGGCAGTGGACCACTTGTGGTTCGCGCTCGAGGAGCATCGCTTTGTATTCAGTGAGATTCTGAACTTCGCGACCATTAGGGAGAACAGAGGAGGAATCGACAGGGAGAGTCTTTTTGGCCTTCTTATCGAGCTTGGGGTAATCATCGCGCCAGCGGCCGATCGGGTCGAAATTTTCCAGCGGAAATCCCATCGGATCAATTTTTTGGTGACAACTTCGGCACGCCTCCTGGTTCCGGTGGGCGGCGAGCTGGTCTTTGAGTGTCGTGGTTCCGCGCAAGTCGGGTGAGAGCGGTTCGACGTCGGGCGGCGGCGGTGGTGGCGGAGTGCCGAGGATGTTTTCGAGAACATAGACGCCCCGATTGATGGGGGAGGTTTCCACGCCGTTGGAAGTGACGGTCATGATGGCGGGCAGGGTGAGTAGTCCTCCGCGCCGTGGGTCATCCAGTTTCACCTTACGCAGATTTTCTCCGGGGCTCTTCTGTTTGTAGATCAATTCCCCGAGGAGTTGGTTCATGAAGGTGTAGTCGGAATCGATGAAGTCCCGGATTGGCCCATTGCGCTCGAGGAGGTCTCCAAAGTAGGCGTCGACCTGCGGAATGAGAAAATCCTTCACGCGGAAGTAGTGGCCGTAGGGTCCCCTCTTATCCGGCTCCATGCGACCGAGTTCGTGGAGCTTCAACCAACGTTCGGGGAAGTGGCGGACAAAGGCCGCCGCCTTGGGGTCCTTGAGCATGCGCTCGACCTGGCGATTCAATTCCGCCGGAGCGGAGAGCTTTCCTGCGCGTGCGAGCTTGAGCAAGGCCTCGTCGGGCATCGATGACCAAAGGAAATAACTCAAACGTGAAGCGAGTGCGAAGTCGTCGAGCTTTCCGGATTTCTGCCGAAGATAGACAAAGTCGGGCGAGCAGAGGAGCGCGGTGTAGGCACCTTTCATCGCTTCCTGTCGTGAGCTTCCTTCGGATTCAAGTTTTTCTGTGAGCTCAATGAAGGGTTTGATCTCCGAAGGATCGACCGGACGACGGTAGGCTCGCTCGGCAAAGGCGTGGAAAAGCTTCGGGAGATTTGCTTCATTAATGGAACCCTTCCCATAGAGGGCGGTGTGACTCCTGGGTGGCCACTCTTCGCGGACAGGTTCGATTCGGTATTTGTGCACTCGCAAGGTAGGTCCGAGGTATCCTTTTTTGAAAAGGATCTCAGCGACGTCTTTCTTGAAGCCCTTTTTCTTTCGGTCGATTTTTTTGTAATCCTCGGGATACCACTGATCGAGGAGGATGTGGAAGGCGTTGTGTTGAATCCAGGGGCCATTTTCCCAACCAATCCACGTGCTCCAAGGATCATCAATCCAGGTCTCAAAAGAGAAGGTTCGCTTCTTTCCATCCGGAGGCAAAGTCCAATGGGCGATGCGATGCTTCTGCTCTCCACGGAGGTGTTCGTGCCGTTCGAGATAGAGACCAACTTCGAAGGGAGCATCGAGGCTTTCGCGGCCGTGGTGGATGAGCCGGCCCTCGTTTACGGTCCAGTTTCCCCATTTGTCCCCTTTCGGATTATGGGCTGAGATCTCGACCGTGACGCGGTAGTTGTTGGGACGACGAATTCCTTTATGGTATCTGTCCGGCCCGATTCGGTTGTAGCGATCCCAGCGTTGGAAAACCTCATCGTAAGGATCTCCATTGTCGCGTTGATGTTTGTCGAGGCTGTCGCCGTGCAGAGTCTTGGTGCAAATGGGCGCGGTGAAGGTTTCTGCTTCGAAGGGCTTCTGGGGTTCGTTGTTCGTGGCCATTTCAATCGATTCCTCCGCAGCCGAGATGAGCATCTTGAGGAGGAAGTCTGACATCACCAAAGTGTCGCCGATGTTGTCAAAGCCTTCGGCTTCTTCGTCGTCCTGAAAACTTCGTGTGGGCTCGATAGTTTTTTGTGCTGTGATGCCGTTGCCATTGAAGTCGTAAAGTCCGGACACGACGGTGGGATCGAAATCCGGGTGATTGAGATAAAACAGATCGCGGAGGGT
>JAKMEV010000385.1:0-3273 GCA_022425785.1 Akkermansiaceae bacterium
CAATGCCTTCACGGTCATCGTTTCAGGATTCTTCGATAGTGTCGGCCTTTATCAGGAAGCCAAGCCTACCCAACTCCAAATTGCCCGCGAGTGGCTCGGAGTCGTCGGCATGACCGCGCTCGCCACCCAACCGTTCCGCTCGCTGAGCTTCGGGCAACAACGCCTCCTCCTCATCGCCCGCGCTCTCGTCAAACAACCGCCACTCCTCATCCTCGACGAACCCTGCCAGGGACTCGACGGCATTAATCGGGCTCTCGTCCTTCGCGTCATCGACCGCATCGTTGCCACCGGACTCACCCAACTCCTCTACATCACCCACGAGCCCGAGGATCACCTCGACTGCCTCACCCATCACTTGATTCACGACGGCACTGACTGGGAGAAGCGAGTGGTCGGCTCATGACAATCTCAACGCGGTAATCCCATTCCCCCGCCGCTGCTTCGCACCAAAAAGCGCCTCAATAACGAACAGGTTTCCTCTCAAGTATTACATTTTTCATCTCATTCTACTCAGCTAAAGTCTCCATCTAAAAATGAACCGATCACACCCCTTCCTTCTTGCCGGGATCTCCCTCGCCACCACGACTTTCCTGCCCGCTGTCGAAATCATTAGCGTCAACTTCTGGCGTGAGGGAGGAGGAGGACTTGGCAAGGCCGGTTGGGAGCCGTTGATGACTCTCTCTCCAACTGATTCGGCCGGCTTCGGAGAATGGCAAACCTCTGGCTGGCAAAACTACGAACTCCCCTGGGCTCCCAACTCCCCGCGTCCCGCCGTCACTCTCACCGGCACGGAGGGTTCCACCGCCACCTTCACCCTCAATGATTGCCGCAACGGTGGCCCTTACATTTGGAATTCTCCCCGCACCACCCTGCTTGACAACGGCAACGCCAACCTGATGGATGGCCACGCCAACTCCACCAACGACCCCGGCGATGGTTCCAACATCTTCGACATTATTGTCACCGACATTCCCTTCGATACCTTCGACGTCGTTTTCTACCTCGGCGCCAACCGCGATCAATTCGGCGATGGCACCGGCAAGATCGTCGTCAATGGCGCACCCGAAGCCGACTTCACCCTCCTCTCTGGCGCTTTCAATGGCACCTTTACCGAAATCACCGGAGCCGAAACTCCCGGAAACTATATCGTCTACAAAGGCCTCGGCGGAGGATCCTTCACCGCGCAGGTCTGGGGCAATGGCTTCAACCACATCGGACCCACCGGCATCCAGATCGTCGAAAGCAACGCCGTCCGCCAACCACTCGAAGTCGCCGACGTTTCGTATGATGACACCACCGACGAAATCACCCTGACCTGGAAATCAAATCCCGGCGAATTTTACGGCCTCTATTGGTCCGAGGACCTCGTGACCTTTCAACCGGGAATCGCTCCCGCGGTCGAAGCCAACCCCGATGGCGAACTCACAAGCTTCGGCCCTTTTGACAATCCAAACCCGGGAGCAGAGACCCTCTACTTCCGTGTCGGCGAACCCGACCTCCGTGATCCCACTCTCGACCGCGTTTGGGGAAATGGCACCACCGTCAATCTCACCTTCTCCGAAGCAATGGATCCCGAGCTCGCGACCCGGCCTTTTAACTACTCCCTGATCGTCGGAGGCGATGCCCTCCTGCCCATCTCCTCGGCCGTCATCGGCGACACCCCCAATACCGTCATTCTCAACATCGCCTTCCCTCTCAGCCTCAATTCGGAATACACCCTCGAGACGAACGGCCTCACCGACCTCGCCGGTCGCCCGCTGACCGGAGCAACTTCCTCCGTCTTCCGCACCTGGGATGACAATTCCAACGGCGTGAAAGTCTTCATCCTCGCCGGTCAATCCAACATGCAGGGCCACGGCCGTAGCGAAACCGGAAATGGTGGCGTCAACGGCGCCATCGGAAGTCTCCGCTATGAAACAACCGACGATCCCGCCAACTACGGCATGCTCGTCGACGGTGCCAACAACTGGATCGCCCGCGACGACGTCCAAGTCTACTACAACCGCAACGACCTCACCCAGGGTGCCAACATCAAGAAAGGCCCGCTTCTTCCCGAATTCGGTGTCGACGACGCCCGCATCGGACCCGAGATGGGATTCGGTTGGACCATCGGCGATTCCTATGACGAACCCGTCCTCATCATCAAAACCTGCTGGGGCGGCAAGAGCCTCTACGCCGACTTCCGCTCACCCGGCGCCGTCGCCAAACGCGGTGGTGAAGTGGGCAACTACTACCTCGGCCTCATCGACTACGTGCACGCCGTCCTCGATAATCTCTCCACCGAATTCCCCCAGTTCGCCGGACAGGGATACCAGATCGTCGGGTTCGCCTGGCATCAGGGCTGGAACGACGGCGGCAACGAATTCACCGCCTCCAGCTACCAGGAAAATCTCGCCGACTTCATCCGCGACATCCGCGCCGAGTTGGGAAATCCCACCCTACCCTTCGCCGTCGCCAATACCGGCATCAGCGGGGCCTCCGCCTCCGGCAACCGGCTCATCATGCTCGAAGGACAACTCGCCGTCGCCAACCCCGTCCTCTACCCTGAGTTCAATGGCAACGTCTCAGCCGCCGACACCCGCCCATTCTGGCGCGAAGCCAACGTTTCACCCCAAAACCAGGGCTTCCACTGGAACCAAAATGGCGAAACGCAATACCTCATCGGGAAATCCCTCGGCGAAGGAATGAAAACCCTCCTCGGAAAATAACGACGGAGCTTGGGCTTTAGCCCGGGTAAAGAAAAGCGCGGCCCGTTTACCGCGCCGGAACACGAAGATCGGAGGCCGCTAGTCATCGCACCGGATGCCATTCGGCAGGTAGGTGCATCAGCTAGATCTTCCGGAGACGGATCGGGCCTTTGGCGGTGGAGGGGTCGACGGTTTGGCCTTCGAGGATGATTTCAATCCGCCCCTGGGCGACAAGGCGGCGGGCGGCTTGGCGGGCTTGCTCCATGTGGTCGTGCAACTGCTTTTCGGAGATGAGGGTGTGGAGGGCTTCGCTGGGACAGATGGTCGCTCCCCGGGGGCGGGTGGCGAGGAGAAAGAGGATCGCTTGCTCGAGTTGCTGATCGATCTTGCTGGGCTTTTGCCTCCGACAGCGGGCGGAGCAGAATCGGACTTCGTCCCAGCAGCGCTCCCATTTTTTACGCCACTCGATGAGGCGGCCGCAGCGCTGACAGATTTTGGTGGGCGTCATGGGTGTTTCCTTTTACTGGGACCGGGATGATGGCAGAGCGACGAGAACGAGTCATCCGGATGGTCTACTCTGAAAGGG
>JAKMEV010000391.1:0-5098 GCA_022425785.1 Akkermansiaceae bacterium
CACGCTCGGTGAGTCCAGCGAGATCAGCCGGACTATCCTCCAGAACGAAATTAAGCTGAAGTCCGCTCTCGAGATTCAAGTGCCAGGCGAGATCCTCGCTCACCGGATCTCCTGAGACACCAAGGAAAGCTTGCTTGGCCTCAATAGGCTTTTTGACGCCATCCTCACGAACGCCCTGATTGTTCTCGGGAACAATCTCGGCTGGAACGGGAGCCTTTTCAACAGGAGCCCCGCCGGGACGCTCAATTCCCTGGGCGCTACCAAGAACTCCGAGAAGAATCGTGAGACCAATTTTAGTGGTGTTTGAAAGTTGGTTATTCATTTGCTGGTTCAGCGTTGGATTTTAAAATTTTTGTTTAATCAATTTTCGCCGGAAGAAAAACGACTTCTCTCGTCGGTTGCTCAACGATCACTTGCTCGCCCTCTTCATTTTGAAAATAGACAGTGTTGGTGGCATTGACTTCCATACAACGAACAGCCTGTCCGGACTTCGTCCAAATCACCCCAACGTCGTTCGTGGAGAGAATTTTGGCTTGGGCGTCACTTGGAGTGAAGGCGGCAGTCGAAATCCCGACGCGGGCTTCATTCATAGAAGAGGCCACGGAAGGATTTGCAGGAAGGTTTTCACCACCCGAGATGAAAGCAACTCCGGCACCCATCACGGCCACGGCAGCCACCGAGCGCCACCCCAACCAATTGCCAGTCGATTCCGCAGGTTCCTGATTTAAGGGAACAATTTTTTCCTCCACGGGGACGTGTTCATGCCAACGTGCCATCGCGCTATCCAGACGCGCAATCATATCGTCGGGCATTCCCAACGGGGAAAGCTTCTTCAATTCTTCTTCGAGTTTGTTCAGTTCAGCGTCCATGACAGTTGGGGGTCGGGCTAAAGATCTCCATTTAAGCGTGCGGTGGCGAGTTGTTTTCTCAATGCCTCGATTCCATAACGATACCGCGAGGCGGCGGTATTGAGGGAGATATCGAGAGCCTCGCCAATCTCGGCAAAGGTTCGCTCTCCCCAAAGTTTCATATAAATAACTTCCGAAAATTTCTTGGGTAGCCCCTTGAGCCCTACTTCGAGAATTCGACGGGTTTCGTCCATGTTCTCGTTATTTTCGAAGTAGGGCAGATCAATGTCCGATCCAAGGGTCTTTTTGTCTTCAACAACGAGTTCCTCCCGCTTGCGACGACGATCGTCCTTACGGCCCAAGTCGATAGCCTCCCGCCGGATCTGGGTATAAATAAACGCGAGCCACGCTTGTTGATCCCCCACAAAGGTCCCTTCCTCCACCTTTCGCGCCAATTTCACGAGGGCGTTTTGCAGAACGTCCTCGGCATCAGCAATCGAGCGGGTCTGCTGTCGGGCAAACAAGAGCAACTTCGAGCCGTGCTCTTCGAGCCAAGGTCGAAAGCGCGAGGGCCGGGGTGCGTTCGCTGGTGCTGGATTCACGTTCTGAGGGCTGGTTGATGTGAAAGCGTTTCCTCTCAAGGACTTTATCTGATTATTTTGCGAAAAAGTAGCCCGCTTTTGCAAGCTCTCAACCTCGATCCTGCAATAATGACCTTCCGGTGGCAGATTTTTTGATTTTCATGACCTCGGAGGGCGTTCCTTCGGCCACGACACGCCCTCCCTCGTCCCCTCCCTTGGGCCCGAGATCGATCAAATGATCACAAGCTGCGATCACATCGAGATTGTGCTCCACCACCACCAGGGAGTGTCCGGCATCCCGCAATCTGAAGAGGACCTCTAAGAGAACCTGCACATCCTGATAATGCAGACCTGTTGTCGGCTCATCGAGTAAATACAATGCATGGCCTTTGGCCGCCTTGGAGAGTTCGCAAGCCAACTTGATCCGCTGGGCCTCTCCGCCTGAGAGAGTATTGGCGGCCTGGCCTAATTTTACATAGCCCAATCCCACATCGAACATGGCATTCATGATGACACTCAACTTGGGCACGGCTCCAAAAAACTCCCGACCTTCCTCGACCGTCATCTCCAGCACATCGGCGATGCTTTTTCCTCGATAGCGGATCTCGAGGGTCTCCCGATTGTATCTCCGTCCGCGGCAGGCTTCGCAATTGACCCAGACATCGGGGAGAAAATGCATATCGATCCGGATCGCTCCCCCGCCCTGACATTTTTCACAACGCCCTCCCTTGACGTTAAAACTGAACCTTCCCGCCTTGTATCCACGCTGACGGGACAGTGGAAGTTGGGAGAAGAGGTCTCGCACCAGGTCGAAGGCTCCCGAATAGGTCGCAGGATTGGATCGCGGACTTTTCCCAAGCGGGCTTTGGTCCACAAAAATCACCTTTTCGAGGTAATCCATCCCCTCGATCTTCTCGTGCTTTCCTGGAACATCTTTGGCTCGATGAAAATTCCGGGCCAGAGCTCTTTTCAGCACCTTGTTGATGAGCGTCGATTTTCCGCTCCCGCTGGGCCCGGTCACTCCGACCAACTGCCCAAGAGGAATGGCAACCTCATCGCCTTTTAAATTGTACTCCGTTGCTCCGATGATTTTGAGAAAGAAATCGGCCCGGCGCTTCCCCCCTCTGATCGGGCTTACCTCCCGGCTCAACCATCGCCCCGTGGCGGAATCAATCTTCTGGATCGCTTCCGGCGTTCCCTGCGCCATCAATTGTCCACCGTGCGCACCAGCCGCCGGACCGATTTCGATCACCTGATCAGCGGCCCGCACCATCGCTTCGTCATGCTCGACCACAACGACCGTATTACCGGCATCACGTAATTTTAACAACGCCCCGATCAGGCGATTGTTATCCATGGCGTGTAGTCCGATACTCGGCTCATCGAGGACATACAAAACCCCGGCCAATCCAGAACCCAGTTGGGTTGCCAATCTCACCCGCTGAAATTCCCCACCTGAAAGCGTTCCGCTCGCCCGGTCCAGGCCAAGATATCCCAACCCGACTTCATCCAAAAACGAGAGACGTTTGGCAAGTTCATTGATCACCCCTTTCATGACCACCCTGCGGTCATCTTCCACCTTCAACTCACTCAACCAAACCCGAGCTTTGGAGATTGGCAGTTCGCAAAAGCCATCGATTCCCAACTCACTCTCCCCGCTTGATAACTTCACCGCGAGATACTCCGGCTTAAGTCGCTTACCATGACACACCCGACACTCCCGCGAAGTCATATAGCGCCCCATGTTTCGCTTCACGCCCTCGCTCTCGGTATCGCGAAACAAGCGCTCCACCTGACGACATACTCCCTCGAATTCCTTCTGCCAGGGCACTACGCGACCATCCTTCTCCCACTGCACGGTGATCTTTTTCTTCCCCAACCCAAAGAATAAAGCTTTGCGAAACTCCTTCGGCAACTTGTCAAACCGCTCATTCAGATCCGCTCCAAAATGAGCGGCCAGTGCTTCGATATGCAGTTGATTCCAGCCCTTCTTTTTTGACGAACCCTTTGTCCAAACCGTCACCGCACCTTGCGCCAAAGATTTACTCCGGTCAGGCACGACCAAAAAAGGATCACAAAACAATTCGGTCCCCAACCCATGGCAGGTAGCGCAGGCGCCGAGATGCGAGTTGAAGGAAAAATGACGCGCGCTCAGCCCGGTCAATTCGAAACCCGTTTCGGGATTACGATAACTCGTCGCAAAGGCATGTTCATTCCACTCACGATTTCCTCTCTCTTGCGAAAGTGCGCGCACCTCCAACCCGCAAATCCGCAAGGCAATTTCCACGCTGTCGGCCAGACGGGATTCCAAACCCTCTTTCACCACCAAGCGATCGACCACGATCTCCACCTCCCCACCTTCTTCCGGCCAAATCGATGCCGCTTCCTCCAACTCTACAATCTCTCCCCCAATCCGCACCCGCACAAATCCCTGCCGCTGCAAATCCGCGATCATCCCCGCGGCGTCCCCCTCCGACCTCACCGGAGCCAGCAAAATAATCCGCGTTCCTTCTTTGGACTCACAGAGACTCGAGACAATATCAGTCGTCGTCATCCGCTCAAGTTTCTCACCCGTCACCGGATCGTGAGGAACACCGATCGCCGCGTAGAGGATTCGCAAGTAGTCATGAATCTCGGTCACGGTCGCAATCGTCGACCGGGGATTCCCCGAGCCGGAACGTTGCTCGATCGCAATGGCCGGGCTGAGGCCCTCGATGGCATCGACCTCCGGCTTTTCCAGCTGATCCAAAAATTGCCGGGCATATGCCGACAAGGACTCCACATACCGACGCTGCCCCTCGGCATAAAGAGTGTGGAAAGCCAACGACGACTTTCCACTCCCGCTCACTCCGGTGATCACGACCAGCTTTCCCCGGGGGATATCGACATCGATCCCCTGAAGATTATGTTGCCGCGCTCCCCGAATCCGAATCACGGAAGTGATTACAACCACACCCGCACTGAATTACGCGCAAAAAATCAAAACGCCCCCTGACCGATATCGAGACCTTCAAGATCACCGGTGACATTAAAGAGGAAAAGGAGCTCTTTTCCTCCCACCCCCAAAAGCTCACCGAAAAACTTACTAAGCACTACCGGGAACTCGTCCATAATTCCCACGTGTGGGGAGAACCCAAATAGTTCTTCATCGCCCTCGTCCCTACATTCTGGCATGGAGAGCCCATGCACTCGGAGTTCTTCGCACCCAAGACCTCACTCAAAATCTGTGGCGTCACTTCTTTGGACGATGCCCGTGCTTTGGCCGAGCTAAAAGTGGATGCCCTCGGAATCAATTTCTGGCCCCCCTCCAAACGATACTGCTCTCCCGAACTCGCCCGCGCATTCGCCCCTGAACTGAAAGGAAAAATCCTCCGCGTGGGCGTCTTTGTCAACAATGCCCGACCACTCGCCGTAGAGCTTTTCAACGAAGGACTCATCGACGTGGTGCAACTTCACGGGGACGAATCCCGCGAAGACATCGACTACTTCCTCGACCAAAACATTCCGGTCATCAGAGCAGTCAGTGCCAAGAACCTCCCGAGCGATCCACCCTCGAACAAAGATTTCGCCCTCCTCATCGACACGCCGGCAGGCAAAGACTACGGCGGCACTGGAAAAACATTCGACTGGTCCATCGCCCGTGAGTTTATCGCCAGCCATCCCGAACTT
>JAKMEV010000399.1:0-3344 GCA_022425785.1 Akkermansiaceae bacterium
ATCACGTCAAGGATGTTGAGGGTCCTGTCGTTGGGAAGTTCGATTAAGCCGGGCTTATTCACCTCTCCCATGACGGTCACACTACGGGGCACGTGTTCGCCGACAGTGACGACATCGCGCGGGCGCATCAAGAAAAGATCCTCTTGCCCTCCTTTCATAATTCTTCCCACATCGAGCCGTATGATTCGTGGACCACTTCCTGACAAGCGTCGGACAACGACTTGAGCAGGATCCGCCGAATCAGAGAGCCCACCCGCCAGCGCCAAGGCACTAAGAATGTCGAGTGATTCACCGGAAGGATACTCGACCAGACCCGGCCGATTAACTTGCCCCATGACGGTCACTCGCTCCTCCAACTCTTCCGGCACACTGACCACATCTCCGGCAATTACAAAAAACGGCTCCTTCGCTTCGTTCATGGCCGATATACGCGCATCGAGCCGAATAACCTGCGAGTCCCCGTCGACCACTCGGCGCACCGTAACTCGACGAGCATTCGCATTTTCCTGAAAACCGCCCGCCATACCGATGGCTGACAGGAGATCGATTTTACCCTCATCAGGGAGATCTACAGGTCCCGGATTCCGGACACTTCCCACCACCATCGCCTTGACGGCGGCGTATCCTGTCACCGTAACCGAGACTTTCGGGTCAACGACGATCCCGCCCTCCGAGAGACGTTTCGTTATTTCAGCCGTGGCCTCAGCGCTTGTTTTCCCTGCGAGTGATATGGACCCTACCAGTGGGAGGCTGATTTCGCCAGTCTTCGATATCTGTGTCTGAGTGGTTAGCTCCTCTTCCCCGTATACGGTGATCAGCACGGAGTCCTCAGTCTTCAGACGATACTCACCGCTAACCTTCCCTTCATTATCCTGACCGATGGAAGACGACACTGCGGCGAAACCAACGAGTATTGAAGCGATTTGTAGAGGCAAGGAAAAGAGTTTCATGGCGATTGATTGGAATCAACACTGTTATTTCAAGGTTGGGAAGCTAACTCCAAACTCCGTAGGTGTCGAGGCTAAATAGCGGTAAAATGAGCGTCAAGTCTCTCTCGATTGGGGTTTTAGATTTTCTAACCCCGGCGCCAACAAAGCCTCCCTAGAAGCCGTAGGAAGCCCGAATACCGGTTAACCCGCGTTCGAACCCGAAGACCGTGTTTGACTCATCGCGCCGATATTCGTGAAACACACCAATTTCTCCCCGATCTCCCAACTTGTAGTCGATTCGATGGATGAGTGAGAGAAATTCGTCTTCTCTCCCCACCAGCCCGCTGACAGTAGTCGGCTGATAGTCGCGCGAGCTGATCATACCACCAAATGAGTAGTTTGCCCTGTCGCCAAGTCGCTGTCGAAATCCTGCACGAATTCCAGTACGTATTACACTTTGTCCGGTGACCGAATAACGGACATCACGAAAGCCTTTTAGGGAGACTTGTGTTTGTTTCAAGGGGTGCCAGATTAATGCCGCCTCGAAGATTGGTGTGTCTCTATCCCCTGCCGCGAGGGGTCCTTCAAAGCGTCGGAAATCGACTCCGGCGGCTAGGTCGAAGGATAACTTCGGCGAGGCCTGCCAACCCGCCCTTCCCAGGACTGCCTCGTAGAGTTGGTCGGGAGCACGGTCTATGCCGACTTGACCAATTCGGACCCCCATCCCCAATTCCGTTTTCGGGGCAACCGAGTGCATCAGAAAGCCTGATCCTTCCCACTCCTCGGAATCCGCGATCGTAGGCAAGTCAAAATTCCTCGCGAACCGCAATGCTTTCACCTCCAGTCTCGACTTCTTTGACACTTGAAAATCCGTTGCCAGCGTGGAGATATGTCGGACGCCACTTCTGCGTCGTCCCAAGTCCGCGGAGGCTTCGTCGATCAGGGCGTCTTCAAATTCCCCCGAAGACTGGGAAAACTCAGCGCTCCTGTGCGCAATCACGCTTTCCACCCTCGCGCTTTTGAAACGGTACTCCCCGAAACCTCGATGATTAAAAGCATCCAAAATGTGGAAGGTTTGGTATCGGAGGATCTCGGGATCGTAGCCCAGTGCTAGGAAATGCTGCTTTCCTGCCTCTGGTCGTGAAGACTCGTAGGTAATTCTCGGCAGCAATTCCCAAGTGAAATCTTCTTGCTCCTGACCGGGCCTGATAAGAAACGGGTTGTCGTCGTGGTAGGCTTCCAGAGTCACGCCTATTTGGATTGGCGAACGGTGATTCAGGAAATCCTGGACCCAGGGGCTGGAGTCGCTGATGTCCTTGACGTATCCAGATTGGGGAAAAAGATCGTTAAATTTCGCGGTAGCGAGCCCGTCGTCGCTTGCATCTTCCCAGGCAATTACTGAATCCGCGTCATAGCCGCTGCCCGGAGTGAATTCCTGTGGCTTGGCCTGCACGACGCAGAACGTGAACGACACGTAAACGACAACACAACGGATGTCGGGAACAAAGCGACGCAACCGTCTATACTGGATCCACTCGATCAAAATACTTTCTAAAACTCTCTTCTTTTCAGTTAGAGCAACCCGCCCCGCCTGTAAAGAGCAATCTATGTCTTTTAATTCTCCCGGTGCGCGCTCAGTTGCCGGGCTGCAGTGGCTGTTCCACTGCGCCCACAATGAAGCAGCCTGTCGAGCGAGGCGGTTAGATCAGAGTTTGCCACTTTTGCGACGCATCCGGCAACCCGTTCCATTAGGATCAATAAAATACGCCAACCCCGAAATCAGGCATGCCCCTGGGGGACGAACATTGAAATCACTAATCGAAAGAATACCCAAAAAGATCAATCTCTTCGGAATACCTCTCAGCAAGAATCTCGACGGATTCTTGATCAAAAAATGTCCTGTAGTCGACTCCACTTCCCTTGATTTTGTGCGGAAGAGAAACACTGGGAGGATTGCCGATTTTCGCGCACGCCTCTTTGAAATCTGATTCTATACTTTCAAAGCGACCCACGAAATCGAGTGGATAATCTCCGTTAAAACTTTTTAACCAATGAGTTTGGGGTTTCAATCCCCAATTGTCGGGGTAGTCGATGATAAATTCCTTGAAGGTCATATTTTCGGGAATTTTAAATTCGGCGCGGTGAATTTCGTCACGGATCACGTTTTGATACCATGAAACTGCCCTTGACCACGGGTTCCTTACGAAGCTGAACTTGAAGTAGTCTTGGTATTGATCGGCGTTAACGTAAATTCGGTTTGCTGGATTCTTAGTGTTTCGCAAGCGATTAGCATATCTTCGCCCAAGATCGCGGTAGTGACCAGCGTCAGGAGTCAGAAAATATCCCGGGCGAAGCGGCTCGAGATCTCTGATCGTTCTATGATCCTGCGCGCCTCTTCCATTAAACTCGCTGAAG
>JAKMEV010000402.1:0-4708 GCA_022425785.1 Akkermansiaceae bacterium
CCACTATTCACCCCCCACTCCACGAGTCCACCAGCGGCACTTTGCAGCCCGGATGTTTTATATTTCGTGTTTACCCCCATCGAGGCCGCACCATCAGTATCGTTGTAGCGAATCATCGCGATCTTACCGGTCGGTTTCGATGATGCCCGCACGAAACTGGTATAGGACATTTTTGAATTTACTTCATCACCCCATCCCGTCGCAAGACCGCTCCTTGGACCCTTATTGTTCGGAATCCTATCCACTGAATTGCGATTCACTGCATCTGCTCCCGAACCCACTCCAGTGGTGGTCACCCCGCCGACCTCCTCCCGGGCACTGGTAGGCGTCATAGCCGGAGCAGGTGCAGCTGACTGCGGTACGGAACAACTCGCCATGCCCCAGGCTGCCAATCCCAGCAGGGCTCCCCTGCCAAGGCTTTCGCGTATTTGCCTTTTCCTTCGATCAGCTCTCTTCATAACCCTGCTAAAAAAACAGCAATTGGACGTCTCGTCAACGAATAATGCTGTTTTTTTAACACTTTATTTAAGCTGGATGTTGTTGTTGTTCACTTGACCTCCTAATTGCTTTCATCCATTACCCCCTCATCACCAGATGAAATTGATCCGATTATTTCCCCTCCTTGTTGGCACCGGTCTTGGCCTGCTGACCTCTGGTTGTTCCAAAAACATCACGGCAAATCCCAATCAGACTGTCGTCAAAGATGCGATTTTTGTGAATCCCTACCCACCGGGAACCTACGCCCACTTCAAGGCGGAAAACTACCCCAACACGACCAAGAGCTGGAAAAACCACAGTGTATTGGAAAAAACGAATTCGTCTAACAGTCGCATCAATATCAACCTCTCCCTACAGCGCGGCTTCCTCATACTGGGTAACCAGATCGCCATGGACTATCGCATTTCGAGCGGAAGTTCCAACTACGCCACCCCCCCAGGAAATTATCGTATTATCGAGAAGGTTCAAAAGAAGCGCTCCAACCTTTACGGCCGCATTCTCGATTCCGCTGGTGAAACGGTGAACTCCGACGCTGACATTAGAGAGGACTCTGTCCCTGATGGCGGTAGCTTCCTTGGAGCCTCCATGCCCTACTGGATGCGCCTTACCGGTTCTGGAATCGGAATGCACCAGGGCATCGTCAATCGAAAATTTGCCTCCCACGGATGTATTCGCACCCACTACTCCGCTATCCCCACTGTCTTTTCAAAAACCAGAGTGGGAACCCCCGTGGATGTAACGCCTTGACGCAGCCCTCCCGTCCAATCACGGAAAGGATAATTCGCCATCCTGAGCCTTCTTCCGGGAGCATTCGCCTTGTCGAGTTGCAGTAGCTCTAAAATTGGCAAGAGCGCCCACGAAAATTTTAAGGCCCGTATAGCCTATCGAAACACCATGGATTGTCCTCAGGATTTACGCTAAGATGAATAGGGGATCAACCATCGTGGTCGCGCCTTCACCAAATCATTTTATTCAAAAAACGCGCTTCCGGTCTCCCGGCAGCGCGTTTTCATTTTTCTCCTACCCATTCAACTTTGCGAGATTCTTCGGCAAAAAGATCCCATCTTTCCGGATCAATTTCCCATCAAAGAAAATCTCTCCCCCTCCGTAATCCTTCCGCTGAATTGTCACCATGTCCCAATGGACGGTTGAGCGGTTTCCATTATCAGCCTCCTCATAGGCCTGACCCGGGGTGAAATGAAAGCTCCCGGCAATCTTTTCATCAAAAAGAATGTCACGCATCGGCTCTCTAATCACAGGATGAAATCCTAGCGCAAATTCTCCCACGTAGCGCGCACCCGCATCAGCATTCAAAATCTTGTTCAACTCCTTCGTCTTACCTCCGGCAGCTTCCGCTTTGATTATTTTTCCTTTTTCAAAAACCAATTTAATCCCGTCAAAAGCAATCCCGCGATAAATCGTCGGCGCGTTATGCGTGATCACCCCTTCCACCGAATCCTTCACCGGCGCAGTGAACACCTCGCCATCCGGGATATTATAATTCCCTCCACAGACAATCGCCGGGATGTCCTTGATTGAAAAACGCAAATCCGTGCCCTTGTTCCTGAGATGCACCTGGTCGGTTTTATCCATGAGCTTCTTCAGCGCATTCATCGCCGGAAGCAAGCTCTTGTAGTCAAGTAAACAGACCTTGAAGTAAAAATCCTCGAAGGCCTCGGTACTCATACCAGCCAGCTGCGCCATCGCCGGATGAGGCCAGCGCAACACGCACCATTTCGTTTTTTTGACCCGGTGATCCAAGACCTTACGCATGTGCTTCATCGCCACGGCCATATTTTTCTGCGGCACATCACTGGTCTCAGTGATATTATGAGACCCGCGAATCGCGATGTAGGCATCCATATCCTTCATCTCGGCGAGCAAATGCTTGCCCGTCGTCTTAAACTGCTCGTTGGTCGCTCCAATCATGAGCTCACGAGTCAGCCTGTTCGCACCCAACCTCAAAAAAGGAACGCCCTTCCGTGCCCTGACTTCCCTAATGAGAGCAATAGCCATCGCCTCAGGCGTATCGACCAAATCCAGGAGAATTTTCTCCCCTTTCTTAAGGCTCGTAGAATAGCGGATAAGTTGCTGCGCAAGCTCGTTGTAGCGTGGGTCCATGGCAATGAAGAAACCGCGCCTTCCCGCCAAGAACAATCAGAAAAACACCCTACTCGTTATTGCGGTATTCCTCGAATGAACGACCACCCGGAATATCGGGATCAGGAAGGTGGGAATTCGCATCCAACTTTCGGCCCGTTTCGGATTCATCAAAAGCTCCACCGCCAGCGCGTTTGCTGTTGACCGATTCGCATGAGGTCAGAATCAGGCCCGCGATGACTGCAAGGGTCGAAAGAAAAATGCTTTTCATGAAGCGCAAATATGACTGTTTTTGATTATCCTGCAAGCTTCTCCTCCCGATGGGTAAGACTTGGCCCAACACAGAGGGAGTGCTAGTGTTCCTCCTCTTGAACATCCGATCACGATTCAGCTATTGGAGCAGACTTCTCCTCCTCGTTATCGGAACGATCGTGATCTGGCAATTCAGGTATATTGAAAGCGGCCCCGTCTACTGGCGAAATGCCGATCTTAATGACCTGACCAACTGGGAGCATCGCGGAGGGACCACTCCTCCAAAAATTATCTCCAACGATTCCGGTAAAGTTATTTTGGAGTTTGCCCCTCAACGGAACCGACCGAGCCAAACCCATAGGACTTGGCTGGCGACGGGAACAGAACAAATCAAAGTGCGCATCCGGCATCGCAGCGTCGGCGAGATCAAAGCCTGCCCCGGTCAAAAGCGCACCCCCGTTTTAATCGCCGTTACCGGGATCGATGGAAACAATCATCCCATTTTGGATCATGTTGGACACATCGTCGTTCAATCCCCCACGAATTCCTGGCGGACCTCCGAAGCCGTCATGCCCCTCGATCCCAAATCCCGAAAATTCTCCTTCAGTATTTTAGCCAGTGGAGAAGAAGGATTGTTGCAAATCTCAGCTCTCGATATCACCGGCGTGCAAAAAGCTCCTTGGTTTACCCTCACGGCTGTCATCATCTGCCTCCTATGGACCGCTTGGATTTTCCAAGCCCTCAAACCGCACCAACCTCGAAAGTGGATCTCCCTGATTACCACCACCTGGCTCCTTGGATGGGGAGCTTACCTGATCTTCCCCCGCACCATAGACATCCCGCGGCCCTTCTTCCCAACGTTCTGGATTGCCTCGTCAGATGAACCCCTCCCCGAAGAATCGGCTATTATCGGACCCGCCAATAAAGAAAAGATCCGCAAAAAAAGCGGATCTGCTCCCGCAATAAAGCTCCCGCCCACGGAGAATGTCCGAAAGTGGTTCAAATCTTTCGGCGGCGGACGCTTTCTGATGCACTTGGGGGTCATGGGAGTGTTTACAGGAGGACTACTCCTACTCCTCCCCCTCCGAAATGCCTGGCCGTTTATTCTTAGCATGATCGTGGGAATTGAACTACTCCCGGCGCTCCTCATCAAGAATTCCGACAGCACAGACCTCATCGATCTTCTCGCCTACCTTCTCGCGATAGCTCTGGCCATTCCCATCGCAGCGAAAATCCGAAAACTCCTGCCTAAAAAATGGCGGCAACTTTATAAAACCTAGCGCTCAATCTTCCCAACTGCCCTCCTGAGCCCATCCTCGATCTCTTTAGGCAGGCCATACGACGAGAGTTCCTTCACGAAAACATCCCAGTCCTTGTCCTTTCCGCTCCCGAGATAGGCATTTAATCGGGTTGCCACGGTCGAGTCCGCCAATGACTTCCCATCGGCATAAGTCTCCCCCAAAAAGCCACGGATATCGCTATAGCGGGTCAGGTAGTATTTCTGATGATAAGCTTCGGCGTAGGTGAACTCCCCCACTGGAAGAATCGCGGTCTTCACTGCATCGAGGGAAACTCCCTGTGCCTTCGCCGCTTTCGCCACACTGGCTTGCGCTGCCTTCTTCTGCTCGTCGTTGTGATAAAACAAGGCATTCATATACTGCCGGGAATACCCCGCCTGGTCACAGCGATGGGCACTCCAGAAAAGATTCAGCATCTCCTCGTATTTCAAGACCGCCGGATCGTAATCAATCGAGATCACCTCGGTATGATTTCCCAAACTGTGGTAGGATGGATTTTTCTTCTCACCCCCGGCGTAGCCCACGCGGGTGCGAATCACTCCTTCAAGACTTCCGAACTC
>JAKMEV010000406.1:0-7018 GCA_022425785.1 Akkermansiaceae bacterium
CCTGAGTTGAGTTTTGCGCGGGAGCTGAAGAAGAAGGTGAGCGGGAATATTGCTATTGCGAAATTTACCCACAGTGGATCGCAAATGAACGATTGGACTCCGGAGGGGAGTGAGGCCAAGTCTCGAAATCTCTATCCTCGCTTCGTTGATTTCATCAGAACTTCGGTAAAAGAGCTGAAGGACAAAGGGCATCAGGTTGAGTTGGCGGGCATCTTTTATCACGTCGGCGAAAACGATATGTCGATGCCTCCGTATCGGAAGAAATCACCCGAGTGGTTAAAGTCGACGGTTGAACAAGTTCGGCAGGATTTGAAGAGGCCCAAGCTTAAGTGGATCGTCAGCCAGCAGGCGCCGACGGATGATAAGCGAGTGAATGAGATCGAGGTGATGTCGAAGTTTGAGTCGCTGGCCGCGAGTGACCGTAGTATGGTTCATCTTAAGGCCCTCGATTTTCCAGAACAGGAAAAGAAGTTGGTTCTCGATTCGGCCGGAGTGATTCGCTTGGGGGAAATCTTGGCGGAAGGATATTTGAAATCGGTCTCTCGTAAAAAGGCATTCTTGATTCCGGAGGGCGTCAGGGTGATCAAGAATTTGGTTTATTCCGAGCCAAAGGGGAGTCCGCAGTTACTTGATTTGTATCTCCCCAAACGGGCGGCCTCACCATTGCCAGTGATTGTTTGGGTTCATGGAGGGGGGTGGAAAAACGGGAGTAAGGAAAATCCGCGTCATGCGGCGTGGTTGGCCGCAAAGGGCTTTGCGGTGGCGAGTATTAATTATCGTTTGACGAGCGAAGCCCAGTGGCCGGCTCAGATTGATGATTGCCGGGCTTCGGTGAGGTGGCTTCGCAGGAATTCCCGGAAATACGGATTGGATGCGGATCACATTGGCGCGTTTGGTTCGTCGGCGGGAGGGCATTTGGTGGCTCTGATGGGGACGCGTCCCTATGCGGATGAAGCCAGCCGGGTGCAGGCGGTTTGTGATTGGTTTGGTCCTTCGGAGTTATTGACGATGCCGCCGAACATGGTGGCCAATGGTCGAACTGAAGAACAGGTCGCGAAATCCAATGGCGCAATCTTATTGGGCGCGACGGTGAAAGATGTGCCGAAATTGGCGAAGGAAGCGAGTGCATTGGATAATGTGAGTGCGGATGATGCTCCCTTTCTAATCATGCATGGAAGCGAGGATCCGGGCGTGCCGATCGATCAGAGTCGGAAACTGCATGCAGCTTTGCTTGGAGCCGGGGTTCCCAGTGAGTTTCATATCGTAAAAGAGGCCGGTCACGGAGGGCCACTTTTTGCGACTCCGGAGGTGAGAGCCAAGGTGGAGGCCTTTTTCCGCCGAACCCTTATCAACTGAGTTGATAGTTTCTTTGGGGTTGGATGGCGTTTGGAGGTAAGATGGTAAAGGTATTTTGGTCGGCCAGCGGAAATGAATGTAAAAAACTGGCGACTGATTAAGGCCGCCTGTCCTGAAAAGTGGGTGCGTTAGCTTTCGTTATTGGGACTCGTTGGAGGAGTTCCCTTACTCGTCGTTGCTTCCGGCTGACAAACGCTTTTTGAGAATTTCTTTCCCGTCTTCGGCGCGGGCTGTGACGCGGTCATTCAGGCCGCGCTGCATGAAGTGGTCTAGGATTTTTAGGGCCCAATCACCTTTTTGCTTACTCATGGCATTGACGACCCGGATTTGCTCTGACTCGCTCAAGGCCAGTGGCGCGGTGTCATCCCAGAGGAGAGGAAGGTCATCCCCATTGATGTCCGGTCTCTCGGTGAGGAATTGAATCATGGCGGCGAAGCCTTGTTTCCTCATGGTGCCTTCTTCTTCGTTCTCAACGAAAGTAGAGAGGGTTTCGAATTGGCCGGTATCGGGCCACTCGCGAAGTCCGGCGATGGCGGCGAGCTGGAGTTTCATATCCGAGCCATTGAGGTGGGTGCTGATCAATTCGGCTGCCCGGCTTCCTCCGGCTGTTCCCAATATTTGTAGCAACTGCTCCCGGACTTCTCCCTCAGTAGTGCTTCGGAAGGAGGAAATGATACGAGCAGCGAAGGACGATTTATCAGGGGCTTTTTTGATGACGGTCTTTAGGGTTCTCACTGCTGCGCGCCTGACATCGCCGTGCTGGGCGTCCGAAACAATATTCAGGAGCTGTTCAAGGTCATCGGGGGTGGCCATTTTTTCGGTGGCTTCAAGAGCGGCTACACCGAGTTTGGCTTCGGTCGTGGAACGGGCGAAATCGATGAGGTGGGGAAGGGCCGAGGGCTGACTGCGAAGTTCAAGGACTTTGAAGAGATTGATGCGGGCGTCTTCGCTCATCTGGGTTCGGGTGGCATACTTGGCGACCACATCATCAAGGTCGGATCCATCGGTGGTCGTAGCAATTCTGAGCGCCTCCATGTAGGTCTTTCTGACGCCCTTTTCTTTGGAGTCCGGAGTGATGATCGTATCGAGAAGCAGGGTGATGTCGCTCTTGGTGAGTTCGATTTCCTCTGGATAATTGGAAGGGCCCGCTTTAAAGGGTGCGGTGATTTCGGCAAGGCGGGCCATTTTGTCTTTTTGGGCTTTTTTGCCGAGCAAAACAATTCCTGCAATGAGAATGCCGACGACGAGGAGGGCTGCAATGACTCCCTTGGCAGCTCCGCTCATTCCTGTTTTCGCAGGAATGGAGATAGCCGGTGTTTCCTCGGGTGGAGTGGGGTCAGGTTCTGCTGGTATTACAGTTGGAGCTACTGCGAGAACCGGAGTTTCCACAGGTTTTGGAGCAACCTTTTCTAACTGGGGTCCTTTGACTTTAATTACAGGTCCGGAAGCTGCTGACGGCGGGGTTGGAGACGTTTCCTCGGCCTTGGCTTGAATGGTTGCTTCAGGGATATTGAATTTTGGAGCAGCTCCCGTAGTGGAGGGAAGAGGCTCTGACATTTTAGGAGTCTCCGGAGAGGCCGGAGCCGAGACTTGGAGAGGTGCCGGAGCCGTCACCAATGACTGGGATTGGATGGGATCAGGGCTTGTTTCAGTTTCCGGTGCCGGTGCTTGGACCGGAGAATCTGGAATGATGAGTTTTGGTGCGGCTGCAGCGGCAGGCTCCTCTATTTTTGGTGGAGCTATTGGGGCCTGCGCGGGAGCGTCGGTGGGCTTGCGATCGTTGGGCATATCCGGAGCGGGAGCCATGGGCTCGACTGGAGTGGGGATGACGGGGGCCTTAACCGTTTGGGCCTCGGTGTGAATGGAGGGGGCACTCCCTTCAGGAGGGAGAATGGGCTGAGGTGCCGGAGCCGTCACCAATGACGGGGGTTGGATGGGATCAGGGCTTGTTTCGGTTTCCGGTGCCGGTGCTTGGACCGGAGAATTTGGAATGATGAGTTTTGGTGCGGCTGCAGCGGCAGGCTCCTCTATTTTTGGTGGAGCCATTGAGGCCTGCGCGGCAGCGCCGGTGGGCTTGCGATCGTTGGGCATATCCGGAACGGGAGCCATGGGCTCGACTGGAGTTGGGATGACAGGGTCCTTGACCATTTGGGCCTCGGTGTGAATGGAGGGGGCACTCCCTTCAGGAGGAAGGATAGGCTGAGGTGCGGTGGCGGTATTGACCGGGCCCGTGACGTGGGGAATGACGGGGCTGGTTGGGGTAATTACCGGTGCTGCTGAAGGCACGTTCATTTGTGGTGCGGCATTCTGAGTGGGAGTGCTGACGAGGGGGATTTGAGAGGCTGGATTTTCAGGGTTGTTATCGCTCATTAGAAAAAGTTTGAGCGATTCACGGGCGTCCCGGGGGCGCTCTTCGATTTGGCGCGCAAGATGCCACATGACCCACTGACAGAGCCACCCGGGAAGGTCGGGGCGGTGCTCCTGCAGCGGTTTGATTTGATGCTGGAGATGAGCATTCATCACTTGGGGTGCGGTTTCCCCGTCAAAGGGGTACACACCAGCCAGGGTGTAGTAGTAGACACAGCCCATGGAATACATGTCGGTGCGCTTGTCGAGCGGAGTTCTTTCGAATTGCTCGGGTGCCATGAAGTGAATTGACCCCAAGACGGAGTCCCCGTGATCGATAGTCTGGGGTGAGGGCTTGGGGGAAAATTTGGCGAGGCCGAAATCCACGAGCTTTACCTGGAAGCGTCCGCTGGGGAGCCAGGTGACCATGACGTTGGTCGGTTTGATATCACGGTGGACCAGATCAAGGTCTTGGGCTGCAATAAGTGCCTCCTGGCTTTGTAGAGCGACTTCCCGAAAATCCTGGTAGGTCAGGGTCCCACGATCGACCATCTCGTCGATGGTTCTTCCCGAGAGAAGTTCCATCACCACGTATGGGCCGTCGTTATCAATACCGGCATCAAAAACGGTGACGATGTTTGGGTGCTGGACAGAGCAAAGTGAGGCCGCTTCGTTCAGCATAGCCTTTGTTGCCTCCTCCTGATTCTCGTAACCTCCCTCCGGCAGGACGCGTTTGATCGCAACCTCACGGTTCAGGTGGCGGTCGAAGGCTCGATATACCGCACCGACGCCACCTTGGCCTATTTTGCTACGGATTTCATAGCGGTCATCACTCATAGATCTTATTAGCTTAGTTTTCCCAAACCTCCCGTTTAGGCAAGCTCGGTTATCAATAATTGTGTCGCTGAAAGGTTCGATTTTGGTAAAAATATCTCCATGGGATCATTTTTAGCCCTCGTCATTATCATTTTAGTTGCACTTTTTCTGGTAAAGCTTGGGGCGAGTGCCCTGCAACTGACGGGGATGTCGAAGCCCGTCTCGCTGTTCCAGGCCTCCTCGGCCTTTTTTGGAGTGGGATTTACAACCAAAGAAGCGGAGCAAGTAGTCAATCATCCGGTGAGGCGGAAAATCATCCTGCACCTCATCATCGCGGGGAATATTGGATTAACTTCCGCTCTGGCCACCCTGTTGGTGACTTTCATGAGCAGCAGTGAGCATGGTGGACTGGGAATGACCTTTGGTTGGCTGGCCGTGATTGGGGTTGGAGTTCTGGCGCTTGGATTTCTGCTCAATCTCAAGGTGGTGAGAGGCCCGCTCGACCGGGTCATGCGAAAAACTCTCGAGGCTTCGGGAATGAGGCGCGTCATTGATTACGATTATCTTTTGAATCTTCGCGACGGATTCTGTGTTTATGATGGGGAGATTGCGGATGATCATCCCTGGATAGGCAGGTGTCTCTCGGAGCTCCGGCCGGCGGACCTGGGTGTCATTGTCCTCGGGATCTATCGGAGCAATGGGGATTTTGTCGGGGCTCCCCAAAAGGAAACTGTGATCGAAAAAAAAGATGTCCTCATGGTTTACGGTCGCGATGACGATGTGCGCGAGGCTCTCGGAACGCAAGGAGAGTGATGTTGAGAAATCGACTTTGGAGTGATGTCGTGCTTGGATTTTGAATCTGTCGTTGAGTGTTGGTAGGCCCATCACTCCAAATGGTGACGTTGAGATCAAAGCCGCCGGAGAGAGTCATTCTGAGATCTAAAGCAGTCCGAGGTCCTCAGCAAGCTTGTTGGTGGCGTGGCCGTATTCCACGTAGGAATCGTAGCACTGCTGCCAGTCGGGCTCCTGGCCGTCGATGGCGTGGAAGACAGTAGCAACATGAGGCTCGATGGCGAGTCCGCCAGTGTAGCCATCATCTTTGAGTGCGGTGAGAATCTCGCGGACTTTGCCCTGACCATCACCGGGAAGAGTGTATTTCGCGGGCTCGGTTTCACCGGCGGGTGGATTGGTGCAGTCCTTGATGTGAACGTGCACGACGTGTTCCTTGACCTTGCTGTAAAACTCCAGTGGATCCTGCCAGGGGAAAGGCTCGGGCTTTGAGCGATCGAGTTGGAAAACGGGATTTGCGGTGTCAAAGACGAGTTTCAGTCCGGGAACTTCCTCTACGAGCCGTAGCGTATGCTCGGTGGAAAAGCCACCCCAGTTCATGCAGTTTTCGTGAATGGCCTGAAGACCGGCATCGGTGAAACGAGCATGAATTTCGCGCAGACGACGAAAGCGTTCTTCTTCCTGCTGGTTCTCGCCCCAGGGCTCCTGCGCGTAGGACATGATTCGGATAAGTTTCGTGCCAAGACGTTGCATCCGCGGAATAGCGCGTTCGACTTCGGCGAGTGTGATGTCGAAATCGGAAGTGATCTTCTTTCCCCAGTTGCCGATGAGCGAGCCGAACTCGGGAATGGTAATCCCTTCGGCATCGAGTTGGTCGGCGACTTTGTCGAATTCGCCCTGCGGGAGTTCGTGGATGTTCGCACCGTTGACTCCGCGGGCGGAGATTTGCGTCCAGCCAATTTCCTTGGTGGCTTTGATCTGGGTGGCTAGGTCCTGGGCTGCTTCGTCAGCGAATCCGGTCAAATACATGGCCGTAACTAAACCCGATTGATGGATTGGAAAACTTTTATTTCTTGCCGAGCTTTTCTTCCATCTGCTCAAGGCTGATTCCCTTGGTCTCTGGAACCATGATACACACCCAAATTAGCTGCAGGATCATCATGAAGGCAAAGAAGCCAAAGATCGCGGTGGCGAGACAAGCGTAGTCGAGACGGTGCGGGGTGGGGGCTACCGCTTTCGTCCTTGCGAGAGTCAGTAACGAGGGCATCTTTGCGGGGATGACGGTGCAATGTCCGACCTGTTTTGAGTTCTTCGAAGTGTCCGAGGTGGCTCCCGAAGACTATGGCACACAGATGGATTACGACTGTGAGGTCTGCTGCCGGCCATTGGTCTTGTTGGTAGATGAGGACGGAGAATTGAGTGCGCTGAGTCTTGATGAATGATCTGGTTTCGGTGGTTTTTCCAGTCGGTCCCGGAGTGGCCTCGGCGGGAGAGGCCTTGGATGATTTACTGGGGCAGACCTGGCAGAATTTGGAAATCATTGCGGTTTTGAATGGTTGTCTTCCCGAGGTGCGTGAGGGATTTCTCGCAAAGAAGGATGTGCGGTTGCGTGTCCTGGTTTTGGGGGTAGAACCGCAACTGCTTCCCGGGTTGAATTTAGCGATCAGGGAGAGGCGGGGAAAGTGGTTGGCGCGGATGGATTCGGATGACC
>JAKMEV010000420.1:0-10154 GCA_022425785.1 Akkermansiaceae bacterium
CGGCAGGAATCTCTTTTGTTGCCGGAATTTCCGCACCATCGTCTCTTGCTGTCGATTTCGCAAAGAACTCAAACCAGACACTGGTAGGCTTTCTGCGACCTCCCACGCTAAATCTCTACACGGGGACTTTAGCCGATGATTGATCTTCGGCCGCAGGCGCGCATCCGCACCCGGATCCACAGCCGCTGAGTCGTTCGGCAATCTTTTCAGCAGTCGGGGTAATGGAAAGCCCCCCGAGATTTGTGCAGCGCAATTCGCGGGGAATCTGTTTCGCCACTTGATTCATCGCAACGACAACTTCGTCGAAAGGAATCAGGTGATCGTATCCAGCCAAGGCCATGTTGGCACATGATAAAGCATTGGTGGCTGCCATGACATTTTTACCCAGGCAAGGCGCTTCAACCCGGTTAGCGATCGGGTCACAAACCATTCCGAAACTGTTCTGTAATGCCATCGATGCTGCCGTAATTTGTTCATCGGTGCTCCCTCCCGCCAAATGAACAATGGCAGCAGCAGCCATTGCCGAACCGGAGCCACACTCAGCCATACAGCCGCCTTCCTCTGCAGCGAAAGTGGAATCCTTGGTAATAAACACCCCAATCAGACCAGCGACCAAAAGTGCTCTAGCCCGTTCCTCTTCGCTGACTGAAAGCGCGTCAGCCACTGCCAGAACCGCACCAGGCATCGCACCGCAGGATCCGGCGGTTGGAGCCGCAACAATCACTCCCATCGATGACTTCACCTCCATGATCGCCGAGACGTAACGAATGATACGATTATTGATGTCTGCTGGAATTAATTTCCCGGCCTCCTCCGCCTGAACCATGCCCGGACTCTGCGATGGCAGGATGCGATCCTGATAACTTGTTCCGGAAAGCCCGCTTGTGACCGCTGCCGCCATCACTTCGGCTAATTGCTTCATTTGTTGAATGACTTCGGTGGATGAAATCCCTCCACGCTCTGCCTCATAGGCAGCAGCAGCTTCCCAGAGCAATTTCCCCTTGAGTTGAGGATGACTCAAGAGCTCGCCACATCTCAAAAATGGCACTGCTAAATCCTTTCTTGAAAGCACGGGTAAAACAGCCTTCAACGCTCTAAATTTTTCAGCCTTTAGAAACTCTGCCAACTTAGCCACATTCTCATTCGAGTAGTCTTCCCGTGTATCGATCCTAAATATTCCGCCACCTTCATTTCGAGGGAGCCACTCGCTCTTCTCCGAGTTTTCCAAGAGATGAGTTTCAATTTCTGGTTCCTCATCAAACCAGAAAAGAAGTGAATTAAGGTCTCCAATCCCACTTGTTACCACTCCATCGATCGCCTTTAATTCGATCATACCACCACCTGTGGAAATGGCATCCAAAGCATAAACATCACCGCTCTCACCCGTGATTTCCAATCGATAAAAATTGGGATGCGGAGCATCGTAGTTTTCATAAAGGACCTCCACTTCAATGCCTTCTGACACGAGAGACTTATCAACTCGGGTCATCCGGTCATCATCAGGACTCCACCCCAAAATTCCACTATAGAGCCCCATGTCGGTTCCCTGGTCTTTGTGTGTCGTCACCAACGAGCCATTGGGGTCATAGCGCGCCACCAATTTCCTAACCGGTTCCCCAGCGAGATCCCGAGCAAGCCTTCCGATGCGATTGGCCGCGGCACTATGAGAACTACTGGGCCCCCGCATGACCGGGCCCAGAACGTCGTTGAAAATACTTGGAGGGTTATTGCTCACTACATTCGACAACTAGCCCCAAAAGAGGCCTCCCGTAAATACCACAATTCGAGTTACTTCTTCTTTTCTGGAATTTTGTAATCGACCGGAGATTTCAGTTTTGGGTCGGACTCCTCGATACCCGCCCTCTTTTTGAGTTCCTTGATTTGGTCACGAAGATGAGCGGCCTTTTCAAACTCGAGACGAGATGACGCTTTTTGCATTTCCTCTTCCATCTCCCGAATCACCTCGACAGCATTATAGATCATCTCATCTTCAGCGACCATGGAGGTATGCAGCTTTTGAGCCTCCTTATTTCCCATTTCACGCTCATGTAGGCTTTTCTGCACCGCCCGCTTCACACTTTGTGGTGTAATCCCGTGTTTCTCATTATGTGCCATTTGAAGGGATCGCCGCTTCCCGGTCACTTCGAGCAGGGTTTGAATGGAATCGGTTACCTGGTCGCAAAATAAGACACACTCCCCATGCACATGCCTGGCGGCTCTTCCGGCTGTTTGAATCAAGCTGGTATCATTTCGAAGAAATCCCTCTTTATCAGCGTCAAGAATGCAGACCAGCGAAACCTCGGGCAGGTCGAGACCCTCACGGAGAAGGTTGATTCCAACAAGAATGTCGAATTCGGCAGCGCGAAGAGCTCGCAGAATTTCAACCCTTTCAATCGCATCCACGTCGGAATGAATGTAGCGAACTTTGAGCTCCACGCCTTGAAGATACTCCGTCAGATCCTCGGCAGTCTTTTTAGTCAATGTCGTTACAAGAACGCGCTCACTCTTTTCAACCCGCTGTCGGCAAAGTTCGATAGTTTCATCGATCTGATTTTTGAGAGGCCTGAGAGTAAGAACCGGATCGAGAAGTCCGGTCGGGCGAATCACCTGCTCGACAATCAACTGCTGGCTTCCCAGACTGACATCAAAATCTTCAACCGACTCCAGCGAACTGCTTGGTTCAACACTTAAGCGTCGGGCAAAGCTGGGATCGAAATCAGGATCCTTCCTCCCCTTGATCGGAATAAACCTCTTATTATCGGAACGCGAATTGACGATTTCAAATGGCCCCGGAGTTGCGCTGACGTAGAGCCTCTGCTTGGTCATCTTCATGTATTCATCGAAACGCAGCGGCCGATTGTCCATTGCACTGGGGAGTCTGAAGCCATGATCGACCAAGACCGCCTTCCGGCTTTTGTCTCCTTCAAACATACCGCGAACCTGCGGCAAGGAAACATGACTTTCATCAACCATGAGCAGGTAGTCATCTGGAAAGAAGTCCAGTAAGGTGTATGGCCGATCGTCTTTTTTGCGTCCCGTGATGTGTCTGGAGTAATTTTCAATCCCTTGGCAAAATCCCATCTCTGCCATCATCTCGAGATCATATTCCGTTCGCATACGGATGCGTTGCGCTTCGATAAGTTTCCCGTTTTTCTCAAACCACGCGATCCGATCGTCGAGTTCCTGCCTGATGGCGATCATGGCATCACGCAACTTGTCTTTTGAGCTGACGAACTGCTTGGCAGGATAAAACACGTAGGAAACCATTTCATCGATCACATGCCTGCTCTGGGTGTCGATAGATGAAATGCGATCAATTTCGTCACCAAAAAACTCCACTCTAATTGCAGTTTCCTCGAGAAAAGCCGGCCGAATTTCCACGACATCTCCCCTGACTCGAAAATTTCCCCGGAGAAAGGAAATATCATTCCGTTCAAAAAGTAGACTTACCAGCGAACCGAGGAACTCATCACGCCCGATCTCATCTCCTTGGCGGATACCGAACATCATGTCCTTGTAGTCTTCGGGATTTCCTAATCCATAAATACAACTCACACTTGCCACCACGATGGTATCGTCCCTCGTTATCAATGAGCCCATCGTACTGAGCCGGAGTCGCTCGATCTCCTCATTGATCGATGAGTCTTTTTCAATATAGGTATCAGATCGCGGGATGTAGGCTTCAGGCTGATAGTAGTCGAAATAGGAAACAAAATACTCGACGGCGTTGTTTGGGAAAAACGCTTTGAATTCCGAGTAGAGTTGGGCTGCGAGAGTCTTGTTGTGACTCATGATCAGCGTGGGTCTTTGCACCCGCTCAATGACATTGGCCATCGTGAAGGTTTTTCCCGACCCGGTGACTCCAAGAAGCGTTTGATGTCTGTTCCCGATTTCAATGGATTTGACCAATTTATTGATCGCTTGCTCCTGATCCCCTTTGGGAGAGTATTCGCTGGAAAGTTCAAAATTCACGGAATGATCGGCTACTTAGGTAAAGGGGAGCTGAAATGTGCCCAAAAATAATGACTTGTCAGCAGGGAAAGCCAGATTTACTTTAAAACTATGAACTTTCGACTTTCCTTGATGATTGGTCTCGCTGCTGTCGCCTCCCTCTTTCTCTCTTCCTGCAACACATTCGTTGGCATGGGGCGCGATTTCCAGCGTTTGGGTCAAGGATTTGAAAATGCCGCCTACGGCAAGAAGTTCTAATTTTTCACCATCTCGCCAAAAGAAAACGGGAGAATCCTTTCGGATCTCCCGTTTCTTGTTGAGCTGATGAGATCGCTTAAGCAAGTGCCTGCAGCTTCTCGGAGATCTGGGACTGAGTAACAGAGGCTCCCACGATTTGATCTTTTACTTCCCCATCCTTGAAGAACAGAAGAGTTGGGATAGAGCGAATTCCGTACTTCGCGGCCAGAGCCTGACCGTCGTCAAGATTACATTTCCCGACCTTGGCCGTCCCTTCGACCTCGGTAGCAACCGCGTCGACCATTGGAGAAATCATTTTGCAGGGACCGCACCATTCCGCCCAAAAGTCCACCAGGACGGGCTGATCTGAGTTGAGAACCTCCGCCTCGAAGTTGTCTTCGGTAATTGTTAGAGCCATGTGCTGAATATGTACGCAAAAAGAGTGGCGTCAAGAGCCACCCTTTGCAGGTTTCCCATTTCTTCAAATGGGATGATTTGTGAAAACTCTTACAGCGTTGTTGAGAGGTACTGAAGTGCCGCAACAGCAGCGCCGAGAATCAAAAGAATAATAGGAAATGCCATAATACTAATTCGTTAAAGTTTACTCAAAGAGACTGCCAAAGGTCTCTCCGTTGGCTGAAGTCCAGGTCATGATACCCACCGCGAGAACAGCGATGCTGAGGACAAAGGAAATGATGGAAAGAATAGTAGGAATATTGTCGTTCTCCTCGTCATCATCGTCAGCAGTGGCGATCGTCCCGATTCCAGCCATTGTCGGAGCGGTGGGTGCGCCGAGTTGCTGGGTACTCTGAAGTTGCACTGTTGCCTGCGGAAGAGGCTGTGTTCCACCGGCTCCCCCGATAGGCCCGGTCGCCGATGGCGCAGCAAGAGGGACGGTTGAGGGGCCGCCTGGAGTAGCCGGAGCAGGGGCGGTTTTGAGAGCAATTGTCGGAGCAGGCGCGGGCGCAGATGGCGCGGCAGGTGCACCTGCTGTTTTCAAAGGAATAGTTGGTGCAGGTGGTGCAGGCGCCGGAGGAGGAGTAGGAGCCCCGGCCGGATCGGGCTTGAGGGTCACACGGACAGTCTCTTTCTTCAAAGAAACCGCCGAAGTCTTCTTCATTGGTGCTGGTGCCTTAGGCGGCTGATTTTCGTCGCTCATAATGGAATCGTTGTGTTTGTGATGCTTAAGGAGTGATTGCCACTCCTTTCCGCGATTAAACTAGAACCGAGCTCCCTGTGTCAAACACCCATCTCCGAAAAATTCAGCTTTCCTAGATGTTTTTTCCCAAAGCCCTTATTTCTGGGCATTTTGGACGCGTTTAGACCCTACTGCTCCTCTTCCTCCGGAGGTGCGGTTGGTAATTTCGCCACCTCATCTAGGAGATTCACCATATCGACTCCCCGTGAAGCCGAGGCGTCGACGCGAAAAGAAAGAACCGGAGTATTCCGTAAAACGACCCGCTTGGAGACCTTGCTTTGGATAAATCCTCGCTTCCTGGAGAGAGTCTCCATTACCCCGGGAGAAGACCCTCCAAGAATGCTTACAAAAACCTTGGCCTCTTTAAGATCCTGGGTCACATCGACCTCGCTGACTGTCACGAGAGCACCATTCCACTCGAAATCACGCTGAATCACCGCGCTGATCTCCCGCCGAAGCAGCTCGTTGACGCGATCAAGTCTCTTGGGCATGATTTAATAGATAGTTGGCAGGCAGTCCAAATTGACTCCGCGATCGTTTACAGAGTCTGCTCAATCTTATCGAGGGTGTAACACTCGATAACGTCCCCCTCCTCATAGTCGTCGAAGCTTCCAAGTCGGATACCGCATTCGATTCCCTCTTTCACTTCGTCTACCTCTTCAGTGTGGCGCCGCAGGGTCGACATCTTACCATCAAAGACCGGCTGTTTCCCACGGAGGACGCGGGCATGCGCAGTCCGGGAAACTTTTCCGCTCTTAATCACACAACCGGCGGCGCGGCCTTTATTGACTTTAAAGACTTGCTTCACGGAGGCTCGGCCAATGACGGTCTCGCGAATCACCGGATCAAGCATTCCCTGCATCGCATCGCGCACTTGGTCGATCAATTCATAGACGATGGAAAACAATTTGATTTGAATGCCCTCTCGCTTGGCTGATTTCACAGCCTTTCCTTCAACCTTCACATTGAAACCAAGAACGATGGCGTCGGACGAGCTGGCGAGAAGGACATCGGATTCGGTAATCGCGCCGGCACCGGCCGCGAGGAAATTCGCAGACACCTTGTCGGATTCGATTTCCTCAATAGCCTTTTTAATCGCTTCGGCTGACCCTTGAACATCAGTCCGGAGGATGAGTTTGAGTTGCGCTTTCTGCCCGCCCTCCACAAAGGAAAGCATGTCCTCAAGACGGCTTTTCTTGGGTTGAACGAGACGTTGTTGACGAAGTTCACCCTGACGCTCTTCACTGAGCTTCTTGGCGGCGCGTTCGTTTTCCATCTGAACCAGTGAGTCCCCCACGTTCGGGAGTTCGGCGAATCCCAGAACCTCAACAGGCACAGATGGCCCGGCTTCCTTGAGTTGTTCCCCGTGTTCGTCGATGAGTAATTTCACTTTACCCGCAAAAGGACCGCAAATAAACGGACCACCAACCTTCAGGGTCCCGCTCTCCACAATCACAGTGGCAGTAGCACCCCGCCCTGGTTTCAGGCTGGCTTCAATCACCGAAGCCCGCGCATTTGCAGATGGGTTGGACTTCAATTCAAGGACCTCGGCTTGCAGAGCCATCAGATCGAGAAGGTTTTCAATTCCCGCGCCGGTAGCAGCAGAGACTTCGACAGATTCGATGTCACCACCCATGGCGGTCGAGACCAGCTCGTGCTCCATCAACTGGGTGTGCACACGCATCGGATCAGCTGCAGGAAGGTCGCATTTGTTAATTGCAACAATGATCGTTTTCTTTGCTGCCTTAGCGTGATTGATCGCCTCGACAGTTTGCGGCATGATGCCGTCATCCGCCGCGATCACGATCACGACAATGTCGGTAACATCGGCTCCCCGGGCGCGCATTTCGGTGAAAATAGAGTGGCCCGGTGTATCCATGAAGGTAATGGGCTTGCCGCCATGATCAACCCGGTAGGCTGCGACGTGCTGGGTAATTCCACCCGCTTCGCGGGCCGCGACCCGACTCTTCCGAATGTAATCGAGAAGCGATGTTTTTCCGTGATCAACATGCCCCATGAAGGTGATGATGGGAGCCCGGAAAACAAGCTGCTCCTCCGGCTCCTCTTCCTCCGGTTCCGGCTCGGAAATAACCTCCTCTTCCTTGTGAACCCCCCCTCCTTTTTCACGCTTTTCGCGTTCAAAGACGAAACCGTGTACTTCACAGACTTTTTCCGCGATTTCCGGCTCAATCGCTTGGTTGGGAGCAACAAATACTTCCAACTTGATCAAGTCGGCCATGATTTCGAATCCCTTCATCCCCATCTTTTCGGCAAGGTCACTGACGATGATCGGAGGCTTAATACTAATGACATTCCCGTCCACTGATCCGGCATTCTCCTCTTCCTTCCCAGTCTCAGGAACCGCAAATGGCTCGGATTTGATAAACTCCGCATCAGGCACGTCCAATTTATTGGAAATAGCAGGAAGGATCTCCTTGCCCGAGTTCTCCGTTTTCCGAACGGATTTCTTTTTTGGCTTATCGTCTTCAATCCCGAGATCCAGGGCCGCTGCCTTCTTGTCGTCCAAGGACTGGACTTTGGACGCCTCCTGACGTTGCCGCTCACGACGTGAGGGCTTTTTTTTCTCACTCAAGAGGTCCAACACTTCCTCTTCGGAGTTTTTATTCTTTTTATCGTCAGCCATTCTGAAATGCGGGTCTTACTTGGGGGTCAGGGAAAAGTTAAATTTGGGAAAGACGGGGTGAATCTATGCTTCGGAATTTGTTGTTTCCTCCGACGACGTTTCTTCAGCCGCAGGTAATTCTTCAGCTGCAGATGCTTCTTCCGGAGCGGCAGGCTCCTCGGCGACAGGTGCTTCTCCACCGCCTTGCGCGGTTATGAGGATTTTCTCAGCGACTGAAAGATCGGTTTCGAGCTGCGAGGCAATGTATTCGGCCGGCATTTGCGCCACCATGTCAACGGTCACACCACCTGCGCGGAAGAGGCGATCAGCCAACTCCGGAGAGAGGTCAAAGGCTTCGGCGAGATGTGACGCAGCATCACCCACGCGGGCCTCAAACTGCTCGTGCTGACTCTCGTCCTTGCGGACCTGCACGTCCCAACCAACCAGCTTGGAGGTGAGGCGGGCATTTTGTCCACGACGACCGATCGCTTTGGACAAGTCCTCTTCGTCAACGGTGACGTTCACAACCTTATCTTCCTCGTTGAGAGAAATACTACGAACCTGTGCGGGCTTGAGTGCCTCGGTAACAAACTCACTGATGTCATCATTCCATCGAATGATGTCGACCTTCTCGTTATTAAGCTCACGCACGATATTTTTGACGCGTGCTCCACGAAGACCAACACAAGCACCCACCGGGTCGACCTTGTCGTCATGGGTGAAGACCGCGACCTTGGTGCGGTAGCCGGCTTCCCGGGCGACTGAGCGTAGCTCCACAGTGCGGTCAGAGATTTCAGCCACTTCCGATTCAAAAAGGCGTCGCACAAAGTTAGGGTGACTCCGGGAAAGAATAATCTCCGGGCCCCGGCCCTCGTTTTCCACGGATACAACGTAACAACGGATTCGGTCGCTCACATTGTATTCTTCAGTGGAGACGCGCTCGCGGCTGGGCATGCGAGCTTCAAACTTGCCGAGATCCACCATGACATCGCTCTTTTCAAAACGACGGACGGACCCACTCACGATATCGCCCGCGCGGTCTTTGAATTCATCGTAAATCTTCTCTTTCTCAGCCTGACGCAGACGTTGCATCATAGTCTGTTTGGCAGTCTGCACCGCGATGCGTCCAAAGTTTTTTGGTGTCACATCAAAGTCAAGATATCTACCAACTTCTGCTGTCGCGTCTTTTTTCTGGGCAACCGCGAGAGGGACTTCGTTGAACTTATCGACATAATCGTCGTTCGCCACGATCTGAAGACGGGCCAAAATCCGGGTATCTCCCTTCCGCTCGTTGATTTCGGCTTTCAAGGTCTCAATAGCGTCAGCACCGGGCACCATCTTACGATAGGCCGAGCAAAAGGCGTATTCCAGGGCCTCGACAACGCGTTCGCGCTCGATGGCTTTTTCTTTTTCGTAGAACTCTATGAGGGCGACGATATCGGTAGTCATTGCAAATTCGATTGTTCCTGAGACCAAAAAGAGCGGGTTGGAGAACCCACTCCTTACTGACGTCAGAAGTTGTTGGGCGATGCCTTACCCTGCTTAATTAAAAATGACAAGTCCTAATCAGCAAGAGAACGCCATTCCAGCCCCTTGAATTCAGCCTCCGTCTGAAAGGCTGCCAGCCCAAATGGAGCGCACAGTTCAATGGAGCCGGCTCTGAGGCCAATTTTCCGCCCCTCAATGCCCACATTGATCAATTCTTCCCCGTCAATCCAGGTCGATATCCGGTCACTCTCGACCCGAACTCTAATGGAATACCACTGATTATCTTTGAAATTATGGTAACTCGTCGTTTCATTTTCCGAGGCATCCATCCCGTCGATCGATGAGATTCCCAGGGTTCCACCACCCCAGCCCCCGACAATCAAAGTCGCGCAAGCATCGTGGGAATCAACTGGAAAAGTCAGTCCGCAGAAAAAATCACTCCCCTCAATCTTTCGGGCCTCAAGCCGCACTTCGAAGGGAACGGTCGGCACCCGACCATCGTAGCGTGACCCCGTCATCTCGACGCCTGGATCAAAATGAAGCACTCCATCGTTCCACTCCGCCGCCCCTTCGCCGCCAAATTGAATTGGCGCCCACTTTTCGGTGTCCGGTCTTTCCCAAACTGCCTGATCCGCACCCGGTTCAATAGGTTCAGAC
>JAKMEV010000446.1:0-3477 GCA_022425785.1 Akkermansiaceae bacterium
ACGTGAAGTGACATAACGCGCAAAGTGAAGCGCCCGGCTGACATTCTTGCTAGCCGTCAACACCCCGATCCCGGCCAACATCGATCGCTTGGTCAACTCGGGAACTGGAATCCATTCCACTTCCGGGAAGCTCCTGGCCACCGCATCCCAGGCGATCGATGCATCCACCGCACCCATTGCAACATCTTCCACGATCATATTCACGGTGGGCTTCGTCACGATGACATTCGGCTCGATGACTCCTAGCAGGCTCTCTTGCGCCAGCACTTTCCAGGTATATTTTCCAACCGAAGCCGACTTCTCACCGAGAGAAACCTTCATCCCCTTACGCCCGAGATCTTGCAAGCTGGCAATCCCTTTCGGGTTTCCCTTTGGCACGACAATCCCTGCCGAGAGCCTCGTCACTGGCATCGATTCCCGCAGTAGTCCCTTACTCCGAATCGATTCCAAGTAACTTTGATCCGCCGGCAGATAAAGATCTCCTCCGGCCACTTCCAATTGACTCTCCAGCGCTCCGGAACCTCCAAATTGCAGAATAATCTTCACCCCAAATTCCTCTTCGTACTGCCGGGCAATTTCATTCATCGGCTTGCGCATTCCAGCGCCACAATGAACGAGCAAACTTCCTTTGCCCGGCATGATCTCGTTTTGATCATTTACCAGCCACCACAAGGCCCCGCCTAGCAAGGCGAGTAGAAATACCAGAACAAGAATCGGACGTTTCATGAACCAGGATTACTGCAGTGAGGACAATCAGGATCACGCAACAGCTTCACCTTCTTCATCCGCAGCGCGATCGTATCAACATGAATCAAATGATCCAGCGCAGGTTCTGCAAAACCGGTCACCAATTTGATTCCCTCCAGCGCTGCAATCTGAGCCACCATCGCCGACACCGCACCGATCACCGGAAACCGGCGCTTCCAGTAGGCTGGTGGCTCTTTGACGAGACAGCCCAGACAGGCTGATTCCCCGGGTCGCACCGCCAAGACGTGCCCTTCCATGGAACACATCGCTCCATCGACGAAGAACTTCCCCTGCCTCATCGCCTCGCGATTCATCAAGAGCCGCTCTTCAAACAATGGAGCACAGGAGAACACCAAATCAGCTTTCCCCACCAGGTCCGCGGCATTCTCCTCTGAAATATTCTCACCAACCGACTCAATCTCGAGTTCAGGATTAAAGCGACGCAAAGTCTCCGCCGCTTGCTCATGGCGCAATTCCCCAAGCCCATCGTGAGTCATCAAGATCTGGCGATTCAAATCATCGGGTCGCAATTCACCGCCGTGCGCCAAAATAATCCGCCCCACTCCCGCTGCCGCCAGGGAGAAAGCCAAGGGTCCGCCAAGACCACCAACCCGCGACACCAAAGCGGTGCAATTCCTCAGCTTTTCCTGGGCCGCCTCTCCAAATCCCGGCACATCCTCCTGCCAGGTATAGAATTCCTCGTAACTCATCCTTGCAGAATTCCCTTCTCAAGAGTGATTACCCGATCCGCCATCTTGATGACCTCCGGATCGTGGGTTGCCACCAAGGCAGCTCCTCCCTCCGCGACAAATTTCTTCAATCCCGCCAACACCAACTTCGTGCTCCCTTGATCCAAATTCCCGCTCGGTTCATCCGCCAGCAGGAGCTTCGGATTCGCAACCAAAGCCCGCGCCAAACCAACCCGTTGTTGCTCACCGGCACTCAGTTTTTTGGGAACATGGCTTCGGCGATCACCCAGTCCCAACTCCTCGATCAATTCATTCGCCCGCTCAGCAGTTCCGCCGCCCGCCAATATATTCGCCTCGATTTCCAAATAAGGAAGCAAACGGGCATCCTGAAATACCATCCCAATCTCCCGGCAACGAAGCCCAGTTCGCCCGCTGCTTGAAAGATGGTAAAGATCCTGCCCCGAAAGTTCCACCACCCCACCATCCGGCGAAAGCAACCCCGCGATCATAAAGAGCAAAGTCGACTTCCCCGACCCACTCGGACCACAAAGCACTACCATCTCGCCACTCTCAACCTCCAAGGACACCTGATCCAAAGCCACCACATCCCCATAGGATTTGCAAAGCGCTTTGGCACTCAACACTACTTTCTTCCCAGCTGCAATGGTTCCCTCTTCGCTCATGACAACATCTCACTAATACTATAAGACCATCATCCCAAGGCAAATCCTCACCAAGCCCCCATATCTCGACTCGAGTTTGTCAAAATTCCTTAGAAAGTTTCTTCAACTCCCCGCCTCAAAGAAACCTGGAATCAAAGAGAACATTCGCGGGATAGCACACCACCGCCGGAAAGCCACTCCGCCAGATTTTAAAAAATTGATTAAATCAATATCACCTGTCGTCAAATCAATTTCACTTTGTTCCTGGTTGTTGTTTAGATCTATCTTGAGATGAGCGACAACACCCTTCAGGGAACTTTGATACAAACATGCCGACGGTTCAGTGATCAATTGGCAATGGCCGATTCGAGCGGGGCAAAAGTCACCTTCGGGGAGGCTTTGGCGAAGTGTATTTTCCTCACCGGAAGGCTGCGGTCTATTTGGTCTGATCAGGAGAAAATCGGCATTCTAGTCCCACCTTCGGTCGGGGGAGCCCTTCTCAATTGGGCGGCTCTGCTGATGGGAAAAATTCCGGTCAATCTCAACTACACCTTGTCACAAGCGGGAATCACTTCATGCATCGAACAATGTGGCATCACTGATGTCGTCGTGTCAGGCAAACTCATGAAGCGCCTCAAGCTCGAACTCCCCGTCCGGGTGCACCTGCTTGAGGATCTGCCCAAGAAACCAAGTCTGATGGAAAAACTACGGACGGGGTTCCTGGAAAAATGCACCTCGGCGCACGGTCTCCTTAAACTCTTGGGTGGCTCCCAGGCTGGCCCGGATGATCTTGCTACGATCATCTTCAGTAGTGGAAGCACGGGACAACCAAAAGGAGTCATGCTGAGCCATCGCAACCTGATCTGTAACATCGAACAGGTCAGCGACGTCTACTCCCTCGTTCAGTCCGATCGCATGCTGGGCGTCCTTCCCTTCTTTCACTCCTTCGGATTCATGGCAACGATCGCCGGTCCGGCTGTCGCAAGCTTTGGGTGCGCCTACCATTTCAACCCAATGGAAGCCAAGGTCATTGGACCACTGAGCGAAAAACACGGGATCACCATCATGATCGCCACACCCACCTTTCTTCAATTTTACCTGCGCGGCATAAAACCCGAGCAACTCAAGAATCTTCGACTCGTCGTTGTTGGTGCAGAAAAACTTCCCAACCACTTGGCCGATGCCTTTGAAAATAAATTCCAATGCCGGCCACTGGAAGGATATGGTAGCACCGAATGCTCACCCGGTGTGGCATTAAGCGAACTCGACACCAACCGATCGGGATCGGTCGGACGACTGCTTCATGATATGCAAGCAAAGGTGGTGAACCCTGATAGCGGAATTGAAATGCCGATCGGCGAAGCGGGCCTGCTAAAGGT
>JAKMEV010000468.1:0-6169 GCA_022425785.1 Akkermansiaceae bacterium
CGCCGTCTGGGATGTGAAAGCCACGGAAAATCTTGGATGGAAGTTTATTGGCATCGGAGGAAAGGTTCCCGATGGATTCATCGACTATCGGAATCCTGAAGAGATTCTCAATCGTCTTCGCTAGTCACAAAGAGGGGGATTTTCCTTGTCGGATTTAAAGATGAGAAAATTATTGTCCTAAGCACGGCGATCAGAATGCCGATGGTGAGAGCGGGTTCCGATTTGGATGACATGACCTGTCAACTATGAAGGGCTTAGGGATGGCGTTCTTTTATAAAAAGAGCAGCTTTTTCGAGACCAATCCTTTCTCCTAGCGCAGGGCATCGAGATCCGCCTGCACGGTGATTTTTGGATTGGGCTGTGCGTTTTCAACGAGAGTAGTGCCTTGGCCGAGGAGCTGGAGGGCGGAAACTTCATCGGTGATCTGCGCGTCTCCGCTGGCGACCTCTTGGTAGGCCTGCTTGATAAGAGCGCGGGAGAATATTTGCGGAGTCTCCATGATCCAGAGGTTTTCCCGGGAGACTGACTCGGTGGTAACTCCCTCTGGAGATGAGCGCTTGAGTGTTTCGGTGATCCGTCGGGCGAGGGCGGCGGCCCCGGTCTTTTGGGCGGCTTTGAATGTCGCAGTAATGCTTTGAGGGGATACCAAAGGGCGGGCACCATCATGAATGGCGACATGGGTGATGTCCGGATTGAGTGCAGCGAGGCCGGCGTTGACGGAATCCGAGCGCTCTTTTCCGCCATCGACTCTGTGGAGTTTCTCTCCAAGATCGGAGAGCCACTCGAATCGCTCCGGAGGCGTGACGACGACGACCTGCGTGATCGATGAGTTGCTCGAGAAAGCGCGGACGCTATGCCAGAGGACGGGATTGCCATCGATCAAGGCGGCGAGCTTATCAAAGCCCATCCGTCGGCTGGATCCCGACGCGACGATGATGGCAGCCCGGCTCATGAGAGGTGCTTCATGACTTCTTGCGAGAGGGCTTTGCCATCGGCTCTGCCAGCAACTTTTTCTTGAACGATTTTCATGACCTTGCCCATGTCGGCGCGGGACGAAGCTCCTGTTTCGCTGATGGCATCGGCGACGATGGCGCTGACTTCCTCTGCGCTCAATGCGGCAGGGAGGTATTTTTCAAGAACTACGATTTCTGCCTTTTCGTTGTCCGCGAGTTCGGCGCGCCCGGCGCTCTCAAATTGTTCGATCGAGTCGTTGCGCTGTTTGATTTGCTTGCGAACCAGGGCCAGAGCATCCGCGTCGGAAACGACGTTGTCTTTGTTTCCGGATTCGATGGCGGCGTTGGTAAGTGCAGTCTTGAGTGCGCGAAGAGTGGTCAGGGCGACGGTGTCCCTGGCCTTCATGGCATCTTTGAGGTCGGACATGACTTGGGCGGCGAATGTGCTCATGGGGAAAGGTTCTGGCGGGAATCGTGCCCGGGTGCAAGCACCAGTCTTGCGGGAAGCGTGGAATGTGTTACCAAACGCGCATGAAGGAACATCGACATGGGGGATTAATTTACCTCTCTCTCATTGGCCTTTTGCTGGCAATCATGGGTGGAATTTTCGTGGTCTGGCTGGGGCAGGGGTATCTAAGTGCCCGGGAAACGCGGTCGTGGGAGAAAGTTTCTGCGGAGATTATTGAGTCGAAAATCGGGGAGCGCAAATTGGGCCCGAGCGTTTCCAAAGAATTTTGTCATGATCTGGTGTATGAGTATCAATACGAGGGGAAATTTTATCGGGGGACGCGATTGAAGCGCCGGGAGAATCCCTTTTTCAAAGAGCCGTCGAAAATTTCCGGAGAGCTTGATCGGTTTAAGCCGGGACAGTCGGTTGAGGCGTTCGTCAATCCGAAAGATCCATCTGAAGCGTTGATCGAGCATGAAACAAAGGCTCCAGGGTATTCAATTTGGTTTCCCGGACTATTTGTAATTGGGGGATTGGGAGTGTTTTGGGGGGCGATTTTGAAAATGATCTCCTTAAAAAGAATCTCGAAGGCTGAGTGATAGGAATAGTGGCGTTCGCCGGTAAGGAAGGTCTATGAATGTGAATCTTCTGCGGGGCATCATCGCTTTAGGCTTGTCGTGCAGTTTTGCGCAGGCCGAGGACCTGCCGGATCATGACCTCAATGAATGGAGCGTTGGTGAGACGCTATTTGGTGAGGAGGCCAAGCTCAAAAAGCTGAAAGGCCAGGTGGTAGTCATTGAATACTGGGGTGTCGGATGAGGGCCCTGCTTGCGCCACATGCCCCATCTAGTTGAGATGGACAAAAAATACAGTAATAAGGGACTCAAGATTATCGCCGCCGAAGTTCAAGGCAGTAGTAAACAAGCCATCGGGAAAATCATCGAAGAGAACAATGCGGGTTTCACTGTGACCAAAGGAGCGCAAGGTCCGGTCTCCATTGCCGGGATTCCCCATGCCTTGGCCTTTGGTGCTGATGGAAAACTGATTTTCAAAGGCCATCCTGCAAGCGAGGAATTCAAGGACGTTGTTAAAGAGGCTCTCAGGGATGTAGAAGTCGTCGAAGAAAATCCCGGTGGGCTGGCTGCTTTGGGCGATGCCATTGAGCAGCGGACTTGGACAAATTCCGAGGGCATCAAGATGGTAGCCGCGGTTACTAAAATTGATGGCGACAAGGTCATCTTCCGTTTGCAGAAGAATGGAAAGATTGTCCCTTACCCAATTTCCAAGCTTTCGGAAGAGGATCAGAAATTGATCAAGGAAAAGATCGAGGACGAGTAGGCGCTTTTCAATTCAACTGAATGATTAGGCCCGGTGGTTGCACCGGGCTTTTTTATCGAGTGATCTCAATGGGAGATGGTGAAGCCCCGGCAGTTATTCATGGGGTCAATATCCCAGACCGTGTGTCCTTTGATGAATCCGGCAAGATCAGATTCCTCGATGATCTCGGTGATGAATTCATCGACCTCCTCTTGGTCACCCATCACCTCAAGTTGGACGGTGCGGTCGGAGAGGTTCTTCACCGTGCCGACAACATCGAATCCAAGAGCGAGTTGCTTTGTGGCGTAGCGGAATCCAACACCTTGAACCCGACCGTGGAAAATGACTCTTTTACTTGTCATTCGTTGAGTGGAGAGTTGGTGAAAGTAACGCGGGTGCCCCGGGAGGTGATCTCGATCCTTCGCTTGGGCTGGGTCTCTTTTATCGAGGGGGAAATCAGTCGGCGCACTTCTGCAACCAAAGTCTCGGCGGATTTGGCGGTGGCCATTTCCAAGCGCCAAATCAGAATTGGTTTTTCATTTTCTTCAATCAGTTGATATCGATCGCCCCGCCAGCTTTTGGCCAGATCACTCGCGGGTTGTGTGCCGAGAAATGCTTCCAGCCAAATCCGTAATCCAAGTTCGCCGATGCTGTCTTCTCCCAAGATAAGGCCGGATTTTTCCTCGAAGGATATCTTGGTATACTCAAGCTGAGGGCGTTCAGGGTGGATGATTTCCGCTGTGGTCTCTGCCGGCTCCCGGAACATCTTTCGATAGGCTTCCCGGGAGTCAATGTAGTGATGCGAGGCGTGGTCCTTTCCGTCGAGGAAGGGGAAATTAGCGAACCCTTGAAGCGCTGCGGAAAGTTGATTGAGAAGGTCGTCCCGCGCTTGTTCGGGATCCTTCCAGGTGACGCCTCCTTCGGTCACGGAGCGACTTCGCTGATAGCGTTGTCGGGTTGCTTCGGCAGCACCCAGAAAGGTGGCCTGCCAGGCCTGCCAGGAGTCGCGGGTTGGCCACTCTTTGTGGGGATGGTTCTGGTAGGCCAGCTGCATTGCAAGCAGTCGTGCCAGAATCGCTGAGTCGGGAATACTTTGTGGGTCGAAAGAGTCGGAGAGGAGAATTTTACCATTCGTGAGATCGAAAATCCCGCGGGTATCTTCGGTCTCAATCGCAATCCATTGGCCTAATAAATTTTGATCGGATGGAATGAACCCAAGAAGTTCCCAGGCGATGTTTTCCAACATCAATCCGCTTTCTCCGCGAGTGAATTTGAGGTTTTTCTCGGCGATATTTTTGAGAGTTGCAGGAGAGTCGCGTTTTACATTCGGAGCCTTCAGGAAAACCATGCCGAGGTCTTTTTCGACGTAAGCGATGAGATCTTCGGGAACTGGAAAAGGTCCCTGGGCAAGCATCGAGCGAACTTGGGCCAGCTCGCCTTTCAGTTCATCATTCTCGAGGGTGAGCTCTGAGTTTTGGGCTCTCAGCGCGGTGATGCTTTCGTCATTTGATTGCGAGGCCCCTGTTTTTTTCCAGTAGTCACCGTAGAGCCAGGCCCCGACAATGAGTCCTGCTGCGGACAAAGATTGAAAAATGCGTTCAGGACTCATTCTTCGTTTTGAAGCTTCTTTTTCTTCTCCTCTTCAAAGGGATTGTTGAGGTCGGGCCGGGTCGAATCCTTCATTTGAAATCCCTTCTCCTCCTGAAAATGATCCAGCTCTGACTTTTTCTTTTTATCCTTAAAAACATCCTCGGCTTTTGCCCCTTTGTTCGGAACGAGGGCAATGGCTTTACTCTGGTTGCCATCGGCATCGTAAAAGTAATAGATCCGGCGTACTGGCATTTCTACGAGGTTCCCTTTGGGGTCGACTTTGTCTGGAAAGTGAAATTTTACGCGCTCGTCGAACATGTCCTCGGCCACGAGCAGTCCGGTTGTCTTGTCGTATCCGTATCGGACTCGGTAGAGCTGGTTGCCCTGCCCGTCGAAGATGCGCCCCAGGGTGAGAAAGCCCTTTTTGTTTCGGTAGTAGAGAGCGCGCATCCTGATGACATCATTGATGTCACGCGTGGTCTTAATGAGCTTTTGGTCGTCGGGAGTGCGCTCGAAGACGACATAGGAACCGTCTTGATCGCTTCTTTTGATGCGAACGTGGGGACCTTTGGATTCCCAAAGATCCTGATCGCTGTTTGTTTGTCCGAGTAGGGGAGAGCTGATCGCAAGAACGGCGATGAGCTGGGAAATGAGAAGATTTTTCATTGTGATTTAATAGGTGTTAAGGAGACTGTGTGAAATTCTATGAGGGAGTGCAATCTTGGAAGTTGTTCTGAATCAATATGGATCGCAGGGCAGCACCAGTGGGAGTTGTCGTCGAGATCTTTGTTGATGGCGATCGTCAACGTCACTCCGGATTCCTTCTCCGATGGAGGCCGCTTTTCGTCGCAGGAACAAACGATCACGGAAGGATTGTCCATGGTCGATGAGGGGGCCGACATTCTCGATGTTGGTGGTGAGTCGACAAGGCCCGGCGCGAAGCCTGTCTCGGTCGAAGAGGAGCTTTCCAGAGTGGTGCCGGTCATCGGAGCCCTGGGACGACAGTCTCCGGTAGCCATTTCGGTGGATACAAGTAAGCCCGAAGTGGCCGCTCGAGCGGTGGAAGCCGGAGCCAGCATTGTTAATGATGTCACCGGTCTTACTCATCCAAAGATGCTGGAGTTTTGTGCGGGAAATGATTGCGGGGTGGTGGTGATGCACATGAAGGGAACGCCCGAGACGATGCAGAGCCAAGCCCGCTATGGAGACGTGGTGTCGGAGATGCAGGATTTTTTTCACGAGCGATACGAGACCTTGACTGGAGCAGGGATTGCTCCCGCTCGAATCGTTTTTGATCCTGGTATCGGGTTTGGAAAAACCTTGGAGCATAATTTGACCCTCTTGAGTCGGGTGGAAGAACTGCGTGTGAAAAAGCGCCCAATCTTAATGGGTTTGTCCCGAAAATCGTTCATTGGGGCTCTTTTGAACTCGAAGGAACTTAAGTATCGGGACGCTCCCACTGCTGCATTAACTGCGGCGTGCCGACTACGAGGCGCGATGATTCACCGTGTTCATGCGGTGAAAGACAATTCAGACTCATTGAGAATGATTGAGGCGATCAGTGAATCGGTTTGAACCGCTCAATTTCATTGTGATTTGGGAGCAACGGCCTCGTTATTTAAGAATTATTAACAATAAATCAGGAAATTTTGTATCTCTTTGGCCCATTCAATCTTCAGTTTTTCCCTTAGGTATAGGGACTAGGAAAAAAACTCATGATTGAGACAAGTTTTCTCTCCAAAAATATTGACGTAGTTTTTGAAATGATTAGGGTCGCCCCGGCAGCCGCTACCGGTCGCCATCTAGAAGTTCGAAAACAGTCCGCTCACCAGGTAATGCTGCAGCGGGCTTTATTGACTTC
>JAKMEV010000361.1:0-2211 GCA_022425785.1 Akkermansiaceae bacterium
TCCAGGGCCTGATTTGGTTCTCGGTACGGCAGATGACATTAACTCGACCCTGGGATTCAACCCTATCCAATATAGTCGAGGAACTGCCGGTCGGGGAGGTCACAGCCAAGGCACGAACACTTTGGCGCCTCTTGATCTGGCTCCAGTCGGGCCGGTAACGGTCAACGCTCTAAACGGCTCTGTTGTGAGTGGCCTTCACGGGGATGTTACTGTGATCGCTGGATCCGGTGACGTTGATGTGATTGCATACAGCACTCCGGAAGACGTCAATATCGGGGGCCGCAACGGTGCGGGAAGAGACCGTCGCTTTGCCGGTATCGGACACGGAGGTAGTAATTTCGCTTTCTGGACGGAAGGGTCCGGTTACATCGGAATCGATGGTGTTCCCGATGCGCAATTGGCAGGGAATCCTCTGAGACCTGATGCAAGAGAAATTGTCGTTTGGGAAGCAGGAACAGATCAGACCGGAGCCAACCCGGATACAACAACTGGTTCACGATCTCAGGTAGGTAACATCGGTAGTGATCGTGGTCGTTCCCTGCTCTACATGTCAATTACGGGCGACATCGATGTTCAGGCAGATGAAAATATATCAGTTGTCGCTGGTAATGACATCTATGACTATGCTCGGATTGGACACGGTGGTGTCGAATTGGCCGACGCTGAAACATCTTCATTCATGCTGGGTGATGTAAGCGTCCAAGCCGGTGGCGATCTGCTCGTTCAGGGTGGTGGTTCAGTTCCTAACAACGCTCGTTTCCGAAACCAGAGGAACTTCGATATGCACGCTTGGGCCATCGTTGGTCACGGCGGCTACCGAAACGGTTTTTATGATTTCACGGGAGATATTGATGTGAGCGTCGATGGGAATGTCACGATTTCGGGAGGAGCTCACACCGATTCAGGTGCCAAGATTGGTCATCAGACCGTCGAAAGTTGGGGCCAGTCAGGTGGCGATTTTTCTCGCGATGAGAATTTCCGCAGGGACAGTGTCTCAACGGATGTTACTTCGACTATTTCCAACGCAGGAGCGACGGTTGATTATACGCTTGTAACGGCAGCTAATCCTAACTACCTGACGCTGCCTGCGAATCGCACCTTTGACACGGCTGGAACTTCGATTGGAGATCGCAACACCGCGAATATCAACGTTCGTGCGGGCGGAGGAGTGACTCTGAATCACCTGGCTCTCGGTAATCGAGTCAACGATAGGCAGATTCAGTTTGAGGCCGATGAGCCCGGTTCCACTGAAACCGTTGATCCTGATAACCAGGCGCAAGGGGTGAGAACGAGACGTGGTTTCTCCATGATTGGTCACGGTGGCCGTGGGGTTGACTCGTTCCGGGAAACGAACGTCAATGCCAACTATGGCGATAAGTCCGGAAATATTGCTGTGATTGCTGAGTCTGGAGATATTACTTTGGAAAACGGTGCTGGAGAGCAGCGTTGGACCAGAATTGGTCACGGTTTTGACAGAAACGACCGAGCAGACGGAAATACGGCAGCATACTCCCGCGGTGTCGAGATCGTCGGTGACATCACAGTTTCAGCTTCAGGAAACGTCTCGGTCAATGCATTGGCTGCCGATGCAAATGAGCAGGATGCGAACACGGATGCTCTTTTCGGTCCGGCAGCTCCTTCTCGCTGGAACCCCGTCGCAATTGGACATGGTGGTGTCTTGAATAACCTTGACTTGGTTGTCTTAAACGATAGTGAGAATGTGAATGGCATTCTTGCCAGTTCAAATATCGCTATCAACGCCGGCGGTGATCTGGAAGTCCTTGCAGGACTGGGTACGGAAGCATCTTTTGCGCAAGTCGGACATGGTTTTGCTTCTGATCAGGGTAATGATGCTGCTCGTAGATTGGGACAGGCGACTGGGTTTAACGGTGACATTTCGGTAAATGTTCTCGGTGATCTTTCTGTCATCGGAGGTCCGAGTGCATGGAGCGGATTGCCCGATGGAATAACTGATAATTCAGGTCAGAGCGTCATTGGTGCATTTGCTGCAATTGGAAACGGCGGATACCAACTGGATGCTCCTGCCACAGGCGACATCAGCATTTATGTTGAAGGCGACGCTACGATTGCTGGACAACAGGTAGCCGATACGGAGTCTACCGATGAAGTTGCTGGGCCTTACAATGTTTTGAACCCCGATACAGGCTTCCTGGCGTCTGCTTTTAACTTTGGAAAAGTGGGACATGTCTC
>JAKMEV010000504.1:0-14972 GCA_022425785.1 Akkermansiaceae bacterium
CTTTTATTTGACTCTTCTAATGTTGAATTTTACGTTTTTTTCTTACAGCATGGCGGAGTTCCCGTTACCGCCATTTTCCTGGTCTGGGGGCTGAAAATCGTTCCAGAGAAAGGAGCCCTCCTGCGAATCTTCTTCTGGAGTTGGGGCTACATGGCCATCGTCATGACGATCAACTGGATCATCGGGCAGAACTACGGATTCCTCAATGGGCTCCCGAATCCCGGAACCCTCTTCGACCACATGGGACCGTATCCCTACTACCTAATCACCCTCCAGGGCATCGCCTTCACGCTTTACTTCATCCTCTTGAAAATCGCCCCAAAGCCGTCCACTGAAAAGCTTCCTAAAATTTCTGGAAAGACAAGGGCCTCATAATCAGCAATGGTTACCCCATGCGATTATTTACAATTTTGATTTTAAGCTTTGGAGTCACTAGGGCGGCCCCTATCGACTCGAAACTCGGCGATTTCAGCAAGAGCAAGAATCCCAAAGCGCTCCCGGTTGGGTGGAAAATCAAAGAGGGTAAAAAAGCGGACATCAAAGTCTGGGAGCAAGAAGAGCAATCGGGATTCATTTTGCCCACCGGCCTCACGCTGACCCGCACAATCAATTTCCAGGCCCTCACCGAAAAGGAAAGCAAGGCGGGAGGTGAATGGACCACCTTCCTCGGCTTTGATTCTCTAAAAAGTCCGGGAAAGGCCAAGCTGGCTCTCTCCGATGAGCAAAACAAAATCGTTGCCAGCATCCTCACCACCCCTAGTAAGTCCGGAAGGTTGTGGGCGGAGATCCCTCCCGAGAAAACAGCGCAGCTTTTCGGCAAGAAGCTCACCCTCCAACTTACAATCTCCGGAGGCGGCGTTCAAAGTCAGGGAGTTCACCTTTGCCGTATCAATAGCAAGCCCGGCAAGCACCTATTCGGTCGCTCCAATGGCGGACTCGGGCCCGACAAGCTCAATGCCGGATCTCTCGGATTCTCCGCAATGACAGAACACGCCCAAACCATGCTCCCTGTCATGGAAGTCCGCAAAGGACTCGCCGCAGACAAGGCCGGGCTCAAACCCGGTGACCGGATTATCGAAGTCAATCGCCGGCCTCTCCCCCTCAATGACCTGAAACCCGGTTGGGATTGGTTTCATCACAGCCATGAATCCACTCTGGGAAGAGCGGTTCTCACCGCCGCCTCCCCCCAGAGGCGCGAAGACATGCGCAACATCGTCGAGCTTGGAGTCCTGAGAAAAGGAAAGCTCGAGCGACTTCAATTGAAGATTCCCCGCGCGATGAACTTTTCCAACCTCGATCCCGGAAAAGACAAAACAGCTGATGTTCTTCATCAGGATCTCATTGCCTATCTCGTCAAAAACCAACGTCCCGACGGATCATGGAGCCGCGACCCCATTCGTACCACCTTCTCCGCGCTCGCTCTCATGGCCACACGCGATACGCAGCATACCGAACGCATAAAAAAGGCCGTTGACTACCTTCTCAACCGCTACCCCGAAGCGGAAAAATTCGGCAACCTCGGCTTCTGGCATTCAGCTTACGCGGGGATCCTTTACTCGGAATACTACCTCGCCAGCGGAGACGATAGAGTCCTGGGGCGCATGCAAGACATTCGCGACTGGGCCCTCACCGGCACGCACACTTCGAAGTGGGGCATGCCTGCTCTCGGCCACGGCATTGGCGGACTTCCATACGAACAAAAAGCACTCATCGCTCCCCTCGCCCATCTCATCGTCTTCGAAGCCCTCGCCAAGCGATGCGGTATGAAGTCCAAGATTTGGGAAGAGCTCACGCCTTACATCGAACACAGTTGGTCCGACCCGAAAACAAAAAATGGTCACGGCGCCATGGGATACAATGCCTCCTACAAAGACCTCGGCGAATTTTGGAGCCGCAGCGGGCTTTGCGCGATGGCTTGCGAACTCCGGGGCGAACGTCCCGACATGCGCGACGCGCTCACCAAGATCATGCACGAACGCCACCCGTGGATTCGTAATTCCCATGCCTATGGCGAACCCGGTGGAGCGCTCGGCTTGCTCGCTCTCAATCTCACCAACCAAGATGCCTATCGCGACATCATCAAACAATACGCCTGGTGGTTCGCCCTCGCCTGGGAACCCGGATACGGCTTGCGTTTCTCCACGCCACACATGGGCGCGCCTTACATGGGCGAAGACGATCTCGTCAGCGCAACCTACGCCCTCGTCTTGGCCGCACCCAACAAAACCCTCCACCTCACCGGGGCCAAGGACAGCAAGTGGATGGACGTCTCCACTCTCACTACTTCGGTCTCCCCCGTCCGGATCAAGCGCAGGCGTGATGGCCTCGTCTTAATGGAGGGAACGATTCCCGGCAACCGGGTTCACTACACCGTGGACGGCTCGGAACCGACAAAGGAATCTCCGCAGTTCCAAAAACCCTTCCCCTTCGACTCCGGAAAAATCTCCGCTCTCGTCATCGACAAGGTTGGAAATTTGGGCCCCATCAATTCCAAAACCTTCGGCCCCGCTCCCGCCAAATGGAAAATCATTGCCGCCTCCGGACACAGTGAGCCGGCCGAAGCCATTCGCCGCGCCTCACGGAGCATCGATGGTGATCGCAACAAATGTTGGCTGACCGACATCGGCGAGGGAACCAAAGGATACCCTCACCATCTCGTCATTGACTTCGGAGAAGCTAGAACGATCAAAGGAGTAAAAATCCACTTCGCCGATCAAAAACGAACCCCCTCGAAATGGAACCTAAAAGGAAGTCAATCGACAGATCAATCGCCACTTCTCCTCGGAGGAAAAAGCGCAACATCCTGGGAACCGGAACAAACACTCAAGTTGGATAAAGAAGTCAAACTCCGCTACCTGCGATTCGAAGCGGTGAATGATGGCGAACCCGACAAAAAAAGCCTCTTCGTGCGGGAGATTGAAATCCTCTAGCGCACAACTTTGAGCCTGAAGAACTTTCTGTTCGATGGCGGCAAGGTCACCGTCCTCATTTTGAAACCATCGCTCACCGGCCCGTCGCTGACAACTCCACCCGACAACTCAACGAAGTCACTGAGATTATCCGAGACCTGAAGTTCATAGGTCAGCCCAGACCCCTCTCTCACCAGGAAACTCACAACATCTTCCCCAGAGACGATTGTCACTTTCGGAAACTTTTCCCGACTCCCCGCAACCGTCGGATCGGTCCCGAAGGCATACTCGAGCAAATTGACTGAAGCATCGCCATCAGGATCGGCTAGCGCACCCCAAATCGATTCGCCTTGGGCATACTCTTGTGCCGAGAACCTCTCCACTACCCAGCTTTCATAATCATCGAGCTCCGGAGGAAACTCATAGGTTCGCATCACTGCCATGTGCTGCATTTGAGAAGCCCCGCTGTCTCCAGCTAAAACAGGAGCCACTGCAGAGAGCGGAGTGAAGACCCGGCTATCAAAGACAATTCCGTTGGCATAACTCCGCCCGCCCAACACTGTTGGCACTTCAAGGCTATTCAAATCAGGTTCCACCATCACCCAGTCGTAGGGCCTTGAACGCCCCGCATTGGTATCACCATCGCCATTCCGATCCACCGGCCAGGGCGCAGTCACCTTCACGAGATTATCGAGTTCATCTAAAAAAGACTCCGTGCGATTCTGCGCATTAAAGTCACCTCCAATCACAAGGTAATCATCAGCCGGAACATTCGCCTCGATGTATTCCGCCAATTGCCTTGCCTGCCCAATCCTCCGCGAAGCGCCACTCGAACTAGCCTTAAAGTGCACACTAATTACCCATAGATTCTTTTCGCCCGGAACATCGATCTGCGCCCAGACAAATTCGCGATTGGACATATCGTCGTCATCCCAAATCCCCGATTGGAGAATCGGAAATCTACTAATGACTCCATTTTGAATATCTCCCGAGGGCTTCCCTTCTTCGACATACGAAAACTCCGCACCAAAGGCATCCGTCACAAAAGCCCGCAATTGCGCATCGGTATTGCTCCCGAAATTGAATTCCTGAATCAGAACAATGTCGGGCTTCAATCCCTTGAAAATCCTCGTCCCTTCTCCGGGATCATAAGACTGGCCATTTCCACTGCTAATATTCGCCGCCATGATCGTGACCTCCTCCCCGTTCAGCGGGAGTATTCCGCACAATATGTAGAACAATCGTTTCACCCCGAATCTCTGCATTAGATCCATCCTCTTCGCAAACGAAAAACCCTCGATTATCTCTTCGCTCGCTGTAAACCAAAGCCATCAACATTCTCTTCCAGGATCAATGGATCGTCGCGGTGGACAAACCCGCCGGGCAAATGGTCATCCCGGCCGATAAGCCGCAACCCAACGACGAAGTCACGATGAAGATCCTCCGCGATCAGATCGGCCGGCAAGTCCATCCTATCCACCGTCTCGACAGACCTACTTCGGGAGTCCTCCTCTTCGCCACCGATCGCGACGTCGCACGCGAACTGCACTTCGCTTTCGAGCGACACGAAGTGCACAAGACCTACCTCGCCGTCATCGACGGATCCCCTGATCAAGATCAATGGAATTGTCGGGAAGCTCTCGCAAAAAACGATACCAGCGAAGCCAAGCCTGCGGAGACTCACTTTCGAATTCTTCAGGAAATTCCTCCCGAACTCACCCTCATTGAGGCCAGCCCCAAAAGCGGACGATTCCACCAAATCCGCCGTCACCTCGCTCTCGACAAGCTCCCCATCGTTGGAGACTACCGCTACGCCGAGATCGAACGCTGCGACCAACTCGGTGCAAAATACGGCATCGGCACCCGCATGCTCCTCCAGGCCAAATCTCTCAAGTTCCAACATCCGGTCACCAAAAAAGACCTCACCATCGAAGCGCCACTTGACCCCCTGATTCAGAAACTTACCCCGTCCTAAGTAAACTGCTGGTTGAGATAATCCGGAGGCACTTCATCGACCAACCACACCCCGTTCTCGGATTGAAAAAATTGATGCCCGTGACTCACCATCAACTGCGCCGCGACTTCCAGCACAACCGGCTTACCATGCCTCGCTCCCACCTTACGTGCCGCCTTTTGGTTTCCACTGAGCTGCACATGATGACGTGATTGCTTTTGTAGGCCCTCGCGTTTAATCACGTCCATAAAACGACTCGCCGTTCCATGATAGAGCCATTGCGGAGGATCTTTTTCCTCCAAATTTAGTTCGATCAAAATCGAATGCCCCTGATTCGCCCGCACCCTCATTCCATCCTCGGAAATTCGAAAGCGCTGCTTGTCACTCTCAGCCACGATCTTTTCGAGCAGATCGCGATCAACCCGCTTCCCCTTCCGATTCAGACAACCCAGCAACTCGTCAATCCGGGCCCAGCCATGGTCATCCAGGATCAATCCGATCACCCCGGGATCATGCCTCAGGACCAGACTCAGCGTGCGACTCAGACGATTTTGAAATTTGCTCATTTCAGCGCCTTGATTAACTCCAATTTCTCTTTCCGACTCAACGACTTGATCCGTAATTCGACTTTGCTGGCCTCCGAGCGACTTCCGATTTCCTGTTGATAAACTAAGGTCAAGGGAAGTCGCCCTCGAAGATACTTGGCCGCTTTTGCCCCCTGCGATTCATGCTCTGCAAATCGCCGGTTCACATCAGTAGTAATCCCAGTGTAGAGCGAGAGGTCGCCACACCGAATGACGTAAACAAACCATTTTGAATAGATTGTTATTCTTTCTACCTCCTCGCCCATAATAGATGTCCAATCAAGATCTCTTACACATCTATCCCTAATTATTAACAAGTCTAAAGATGATTCACCTTGAAGACTTCTAAGACATCGAATGAGACAACCCCATTCCCCTACTCCAGATCCAACAACACCTGGTGTTACCTCCGAGCCATAGCCCCTTAATCATAAAAATCAGCACCTTCAAAACCATCGAGTCAAATAATAGCATTGTTCCAAATTGCTCGACAATGACTTGTCAAAACTCTGGACTCTTTTCTCGGCGAATGTTTATTTCTCATCAAACAAGTATATGTCTCTTTGCATTTCTTAATATTTTCAGAGTATTCTGCGGAATCACTATATCGGTTAATTCTCAAACTTTCTCGCACCCAGGAAAAGCAACACAACATCATAATTAATGAATACTCAAACTTCTCCGATTTCTGCGCTTATCGCCGGGATAATACTCTATCACACACCTCTATCAGAAGCTGCACTTGTGGACGATCTGGTGGAATACTGGACCTTTGACGGTGACCTCGACGCTGGACTGGACGACTCCAATGATGGAACTCTCTCGGTAACTGGGGCTGCATCAGGCACCTTCGTTACTGGCAAATTCGGTTCCGCTGTTGATCTAGAAAACAGTGCTGGGAACCAGGCTATTATCCAAGTTGGTGATCCGGGTGAGTTCGCATTCGCGGGCGGGAGCATGACGGTCTCCGCTTGGTATACCACCCAATCCCTCTACACCGACTGGAATGCTCTTGTCAGCCAAGGTGAGGGTAGTAACTGGCGACTTGCCCGACATGGCTCTTCGACCACCAACTTTAAGTGGGCTACGTCCGGCCCCGGGAGCGTTGATGCCGAACTCGATCAGCAAGATGGGTCATGGCATCATGTGGCGGTAACGCACGACGCGATTAATGGCGTCACGATGTATATTGACGGGGTTGCAGCCGGAACAGCCGCGGCTTGGACATTGGGGGCCAGCTCTAACATTATGCAGATCGGTGGCAATGCCGGAGCGGCCAACAGGGGCTGGGACGGGAACATCGATGATGTGGCGCTCTGGAGTCGCGCGTTGACTCAAACCGAAGTTGAGTCGATCTGGGCTGGTGGCACCGGTGCCAGCATCGCCAGCATTATCACAACGACCCCACCTACCGTCGTCAACTCCGGCGCGACCAACATCGTGCCCACCTCTGCGACGATCGGCGGCGAGGTTACTGAAAATGCTGGAAGCAGCCCGACCGTCACCCTCTATTGGGGCGACAATGATGGCGGCACGACGCCCGGTAATTGGGACAACTCGATACCCCTCGGAGGTCAGACCGGAATTTTCTCTTCCGGCATCACTGGTCTAACGCCAGCAACGACCTACTACTTCCGAGCTTTCGCCAGCAACGGAGCGGGCGATGATTGGGCAAACTCGACCGCAAACTTTTCCACCGGTGCCCCACCGAATCCTCCCACTATCGTCAACAACGCCGCAAGCAGCGTCGACTTCACCAATGCAACCCTCAACGGGACCGTCACCAACACCGGGGGGGAAACTCCAAATGTTACGATTTACTACGGCGACAACGACGGCGGGACCAACATCGGAAGTTGGGACAACTTTGTCACGGTCGGGGCACAGTCCGGCGCTTACTCCTCCGAACTCATCAACCTCACCTCAAACACCACCTACTTTTTCCGCGCACTTGCTCAGAATTCGGGCGGCACTTCCTGGGCGCCGTCTACTGAAAATCTCACCACCCTCGCATATTCATTGGCCACTCTTACCAACAGCGCTGCGACCAACATCACCGGTACCGCAGCGCAAGTCAGCGGTGACGTCACTTTCACCGGCGGAGATATTCCCACCATCACCATTTATTACGGCGACAACGACGGCGGTACCACCCCAGGCAATTGGGACGACTCCATTAGTCTCGGTCTGCAGGGGGCCGATTTCTCCACAGCCCTCTCCGGTCTCTCGCAGCTCAACACTTACTTCTGTCGCGCAAGCGCCCAAAACGCCGCCGGAATCTCGTGGGCGAGTTCCTCTCTCAGTTTCACCACCCTGGAGGTCAGCGAACTGGTCATCAATGAATTCATGGCTGCCAACGACGGAGGCATGGCCAACAACGCCAACAGCTGGTATCCCATCGCCAATCAGGTTCCGGGGACCAGCGAAGACTGGATCGAGATTCTTAACACAGGCTCCACCACTCTCGACCTCGGCGGTTGGCGGTTGACCGATAACGCCGGAGACCTTGCCAAGTGGACCTTTCCTCCCGGCACCAACCTTGGCTCCGGCCAGTTCCTGGTCGTCTACGCTTCAAATGACAACGCGCCGGATGCCAGCGGAAATCTGCATACCAACTTCAAGCTGTCCGGCGGCGGCGAATACCTCGCCCTGGTCCGCCCTTCGGGCACCATCGCCAGCGAATTCGGTCCCGGCGGCAGCGACTATCCCTCGCAAGACGACGATATTTCATACGGCCTTCACCCCTTTACCGGGGAATCTGTCTTCTTCCAGAACCCAACTCCCGGCTCCGCTAATGATCCCGGCGGTGTCTTGCTGGTCGCCGACACCAACTTCAGCCACAAGCGGGGTTACTATACCTCTGCATTCGACGTCACCATTTCCACCGATACCCCTGGCGCAACCATCCGTTATACTACCGACGGAACCTTACCCACCCCCTCAAACGGGAGCACTTATTCGACCCCAATCAGCATCACCACCACGACCGTCCTCCGCACACGCGCCTACAAAACCGGACAACAAGAAACCGACGTCGACACCCAGAGTTACATCTTCCCAGTCGATGTCGCCAGCCAGACCAAACCCGCAGGCTACCCCAACAACTGGGGCAACAACGACTACGAAGTCGACACCTCAATCTCCCAGTCCGGGACCTATTCCACGCGCTTTCAGACTGGCTTGCGGTCCGTTCCAACCGTCTCCCTCGTGGGTAACCCATTAGACTTCTTCGGCCCCAGCGGCATCTGGGTAAACACCGGAAATCGAAATCTCGAGGCACCCGTTTCCGCCGAATATTTTCAGCCCGACCCGCTCACTGACGGAGTGAACACCCTCAGTGGATTCCAGATCGACTGCGGCGCCAAACTCCAGGGGGGTGCAAGCCGCAACCCAGGCAGCGCGGTCAAACACTCGATGAGCATGCGCTTCCGAGACACCTACGGAGAGGGCAAACTCAACTTCCCGGTTTTCGAAGACAATAATGTGACCACCTTCGACAGCCTTCATCTCCGCGCGATGTACAACAACTCCTGGGTGCACAGCAGTTCCGGTCAACGCGCCCGCGCCACCATGATCCGTGATCAATGGGCTCGCTCCAGCATGATCGACATGGGCAACCTCGACGGTGGACACGGGCACTATGCCCACGTCTATATCAACGGCCTCTACTGGGGACTCTACAACCTACACGAGCGACTTGAAAACGATCACTACGCCGCCCATAACGGCTACGAGGACGACGAAGTCCTCGGCCGCAACCCCGGAAGCGCGACCTCCGAGGAGAACGCTTCCTACAATCAGATGATCGGCGTGGTTACCAACAACTCGAGTACTTGGACGCAGATCAAGGCCGTCATCGATGTCGAAAACTACATCGACTACGTCATCACCGAGTACTTTGGCCGCAACGCTGATCTGAAGAGCAACGACAACTGGCGTTGTGCAGGTGGCGGAACCGCCAACGCACCTTGGCGATTCTACTGCTGGGACACCGAGCGTATCTTCGAGAGCGAAACTAACACCACCCCCCCGAGTAACAGCGGACAATTTGACGGTGCTCTTATTTTCGATGACCTGCGCGACTATCGGGAATTCCGCGTACTCTTCGCAGACCGTGCTTATAAGCATCTCTTCAACAACGGCGCCCTCAACAACCTAAACAGCCGTGCGCGCTTCGAGAAGTTTGCCACGCTTATCGACACCGCCATCATCGGAGAGTCGGCACGTTGGGGTGACGATCGCGGCACCGCCTATACCCGCGATAATCACTGGACCAGAGCGGTCTACGGAACGCCCGGAGGTCCGGGCACGAGCCCGTCCAACGGAGTGCTGGGATCTTGGTTCCCCCTGACCGGCACCACCCGCACCGACCGCATCATCACAAATTGGCAATCCAGAACATTCTCTGGCCACTCGGACACCTACCTCGGAACGATCAATGCGCCTCTGTTCATTGTAAACGGTTCCAGCCAACACGGCGGCGAGGTTCCCACGGGCGGCAGCGTTTCTGCCACAGCGACATCCGGGAATATCTACTATACGACCGATGGTACGGACCCACGCCTCGAGGGCGGCGGACTTGCAGCGGGAGCCACACTACTCAACACCAACATCAACCCCGGCAGTAGCGGCCTCGTCCGCGCCCGTGCCCGCGTCGGCAACGGTGATTCATGGTCACCTTTGACGGAGGCTTCTTTCTACCTCGAACAACTCGCCGCACCTGGCGATCTCGTCATTGCTGAGATCCACTACAATCCCTACTCAGCCACCGCGACAGAGAACGCCACTGGTGCCGGACTGGCGATACCACGCACCTTCAACAACGCGGACGACTTTGAGTTCATCGAGGTGCACAATATCTCAGGAAGCACGCTCAATCTGGACGGGGTCTCCTTCTCCGCAGGAATCGACTTCACCTTCGGGTTGATTACCCTCGCCCCGGGCGGACGTGCTGTGGTGGTCAAGGACATTGAAGCCTTCGGCGCACGCTACCCATCGGTGGCTCCTGCAGGCACCTTTACCGGAAGTCTCAACAACGGCGGCGAGCAGATCGCCCTTGAGAGCGCTGCTGGCGCTCCCATCTTCGACTTCACCTACGACAACGGCGGCCAGTGGCCCGGTCGCGCCGATGGCAATGGTTCGTCGCTGGAACTGATCAGCACCGCCGGCAGCTTCACCGATCCCGACAACTGGCGATCGAGTAGCGAGTTCAACGGCTCACCCGGAGCTGCTGGAGCAGGTCCTGACGGACGCATTCTTATCAACGAGGTCCTCTCTCATTCCGACCTACCCCAGACCGACTCCATCGAAATCTACAACACCACGGGATCGGCAATCTCCATCGGAGGCTGGGTCATTAGTGACGATAATTCCGCCTATTCCTCGTTCAGCCTTCCAGCGGCCACCATCGGAGCTGGACAGTATCTTAGCTACAATGAATCTGACTTCAATGCCGCACCGGTAAACCCTGTGACATCCTACTCGGGAACATTGGCCGCCGCACCAACAACCGTTACCGACAATAGTCACGGCCTCAGCACAGGCGACACCATCACTATCGAAGGCTATGGCGGCACCGGAACTTACAATGACACTTGGCAGGTCACAGTCACCGGCACCAACACCTTCACCATCGATACCGCCTTCCTCGACAACCACTCCACGAAAGGCAGCTGGGCCGAGGGACGCCCCTTTGGCTTGAGCTCCGCGGAGGGAGAAACGCTCTGGCTTCTCGAAACCGACGGATCGAGTAATCCAACCCGCTTTGTTGATGTCGTCAATTTCGCCGCCGCATTCAATGGCGAAACCCTCGGTCGCTGGCCCAATAGTGCCGGCACGGGAACCCTGGTTTCCATGACCAGCAACACCCTTGGTTTCGAAAACCTCGGCGCTCAGGTTGGCCCGGTCATCATCTCCGAGGTGATGTATCATCCAAATCAACCGGCCGAAGACTTCTTCGAATACGTCGAAATCTGCAACACCGGGTCGGTCACAGAAAACCTAGCGAACTGGAAACTTCGCGGAGGCGCTGACTTCAACTTCACCGCCAGTCACAACCTCGCTCCCGGAGAAGGGCTCCTCATCGTCGCCTTCGATCCGGTTACCAATACCACAGCTGCGGCCGCCTTCCGCAGTGAATATGGCATCGATGGCACCATTCCTCTCGCTGGCCCCTTCACTGATGGACCACTCGACAACATATCCGGCACCGTTCGTTTACAACGTCCGGATTCTCCGCCTGTCAGTGACCCGACCTTCTATCCTCAGGTCACCGAAGACGAAGTCATCTATGAAAATTCCGCACCATGGCCCACCGCAGCCGGTGGCACCGGAAATTCACTCGATCGCCTGCCTGGTTTCCTCTTCGGAAACTTCGCCACCAGTTGGACTGCCAATGATCCTACTCCCGGAGGACATACCACTAATTACGACAGCTGGGCCGAGTCGGTCTTTGGCCCCGGCAACCCGCCGAACAGCGGTGAAACGGAAGACTTCGACGGCGACTCTATTCCCAACCTGATTGAATTCGCCCTGGGGATGAACCCCCTCGTCAACGGCCCCGAACTCGCCCCTGAATTTGTGATCGAAGGACCCAATGCCACCATGACCTTCAACAAAAACCTTCTCGTGTCCGGACTGACTTACACCGTGCAAAGCTCACCAGACCTCATCAATTGGACCCCGGTTCCTGACAGCCAGGTCTCGGTCTCTAATTTCGTGGAAATCCGAAAAGCCTCAGTCGCCCTGCCGGCGACCGGAGGCTTCTACCTCCGCCTGGTGGTCACCGACTAAATGAGACGCATCTGTGTCTCCTTCGCCTTCAGCCCCAGTCTGAATCCGCAGTGCTGGGATACGGTCACGACATTTGGAAAACTCCTACTCCATAAACCAGAGTATCGGGACAAGTGGGTTGATCGCAGTTGAATAACAGACTTTTCACTCGCCCCGATCCCTATCGGCAGCTTCATTAATTACATGTCCGAGCCCACTGGAATCCCTTGCTCTGCACGCACCGAACTTGGGGGCATCATCTACCTTCCCCGCCTCGTCGATAAGATCCGTCTCATGGAAGGCGGAACCCTGCGTGAGGACTTCCACGCAAACCTAGGGCGCGGTATGGATCTCTGGACCTGCCAATTTCTGGGCGTAGATTACAACGACCTTCGCGCCCAGGTCATCGCCGGAGCTACAGACGAAGAGTTCTTGGTCTGGATCAAGGAACACGGTCGCTCCCGCCCCGATTTTGAACTCGCCTGGTTCAATTCCTACATGAGAAATCGCGGCTTCCGCGATGACCTTTCCGAACGACTCGCCGAACGCAAAAAAGAAACCCCCCACACCGATCGCGACGACATTATGTCCTTCATGGATTACATCGAAGTCGACGAAGGACGCAGCCTCTAACATTCTTATCCCATGACTGATTTTCACTACCAAGATCCCTTTCCTCTCGGCCCCGACGAAACCGAGTATGAACAGCTCTCGTCCGACTTCGTCAGCGTCAGCGAATTTGAAGGGCAGGAGATCCTCAAAATCGACCCCGAAGCCCTGAGCCTCCTTTCCAACGAAGCGATCAAGGCTATTTCCTTCAAACTCCGCACCTCGCATCTCAAACAAGTCGCCGCCATTCTCGACGACCCCGAGGCCTCCGAGAACGATGTCATGGTCGCACTTATGCTTCTGAAAAATGCCAGCATCGCGGTCAATGGAATCCTCCCCGCCTGCCAAGACACCGGCACTGCCATCGTCATGGGTAAAAAAGGCGAAAACGTCCGCACCGGAGTCGATGACGCGGAATACCTCTCCAAAGGAATCCACAAAACCTATCAGGAAGAAAACCTTCGCTATTCCCAAACCGCGCCTCTCTCGATGTACGAAGAGGTCAACACCAAGACCAACCTCCCTGCGCAGATAGATCTCTACGCCACCGAAGGCACGGCATACAAATTCCTCTTCGTCACCAAAGGCGGAGGATCAGCCAACAAAACCTTCCTCTACCAACAGACAAAGGCCCTGCTCAATCCGAAGACGCTCCGTGAATTCTGCATCGAGAAAATGAAGAGCCTCGGCACCGCAGCGTGCCCCCCTTATCACCTCGCCTTCGTGATCGGCGGCACCTCCGCCGAGACATGTCTCAAAACTGTCAAGATGGCCTCGACGCGCTACTACGACGAACTCCCCACCAGCGGCAACGAACACGGTCGCGCCTTCCGGGATACCGAACTCGAAGCCGAGCTTCTCGAATGCGCCCGCCAAGTTGGAATCGGAGCACAATTCGGAGGAAAATACTTCGCCCTCGACGTCCGTGTCATTCGCCTCCCGCGCCACGGTGCCTCATGCCCTGTCGGGCTCGGCGTCTCCTGCTCCGCCGACCGCCAAGCCAAGGCCAAGATTACCAAAGACGGACTCTTCCTCGAAAAACTCGAAACCAACCCTGTTCAATTTATTCCCGAAAAATACCAGGACTGGAAATTCCAGGGCGTCGAAATCGACCTCGACCAAGGCATGGAGAAAAGCCTCGAAACGCTCAGCAAGTATCCCGTCACTACCGCGCTCTCTCTGAGTGGAACAATCATCGTGGCCCGAGACTCCGCCCACGCGAAGCTCAAGGAGATCCTCGAGGAAAAGGGCGACTTCCCCGACTACTTCAAGCAATACCCCGTCTACTACGCCGGCCCGGCCAAAACTCCCGAAGGCTATCCTTCAGGCTCCTTTGGCCCCACTACTGCGGGACGTATGGATCCTTATGTCGACCTCTTTCAGGAAAACGGCGCTTCCATGGTCATGCTCGCCAAAGGCAACCGCTCCCAAATGGTCACCGAGGCCTGCAAAAAACACGGGGGTTTCTACCTCGGCTCAGCAGGTGGCCCCGCCGCCCTTCTCGCCAAGGAACACATCAAGAGCCAGGAAGTCGTCGATTTCCCCGAGCTCGGCATGGAAGCGGTCTGGAAAATCAAAGTGGAAAACTTTCCTGCCTTCATTCTCGTCGATGACAAAGGAAACGATTTCTTCAAACAGATCAGCCAGTGCCCCGTGCACTAAGCTGACTTAATATGTTCCGGAACTTGGGCTTCAGTCCGAACGCCTTACACCGTCTTCACCACGATCCCCATGCCATCCTCTTTGATAATTCTCACCGCGTCACCTTTCCGCGCAAATCCACCCTCGACAACGACATCGACAATTTCCCCATCGATTTCGGCTTTGCCGGAAGGGTGCAAATCAGTTTGGGCCTCTCCGGTCATCCCGACTCGGGAATCTTCCCCTTCTCGGGTTTCCATCCCGGTCCCTTCAGCCAAAGAGGCGTTCAAAAGTGTTCTATTGAGAAATGGAATTTCCGGCACAAAGCGAAACATTAAGTAAAGTAATCCAACCCATCCAAATATCCCGATAGCCAGATACATCGCGGGGCCGGAAATCGCGTCGAGAAGCGATCCACTCCCCCATTCATACTGCCTCCACTTCACGCCATCGATCATCGAAAACACAAGCGAGCCCACTGCCATTATGAGCCCGAAAATCCCG
>JAKMEV010000363.1:0-3059 GCA_022425785.1 Akkermansiaceae bacterium
ATGAACCCGGCAGCAAATTCAGACTCACCGTCACTGCCCTCGCCACCGGCTTCCGGAGCCGCGTCCTGGGCCGCAGCAGGAGGAACCGCAGTCTCCAAAATCAGAGCCTGCTCAATGATGAAATGCCGAAGCGTTTTCATGGCCGCTTTTTGATGACGCTTGGTTGCAACCTGATCGGAGGATTCCATCGCGGTGGCCGAAGCCACGAGTTGTGAAGCCGCAGTTTCGAGCATCGCGTGTGGTTCACCCACCTTGAAAAGTTCGTGGCAACGGCTCGCGAGTTTTTCTTGCTGCTTGGCAAGATCTTTCATCGTGGAAGCCTCCGCCGTGTTGGTATCGCGAAAGAGAATCTTATGTGCCGAAGCCACTGACAACACGTCAACCAATCGCTCCACGTCAGGATCGGTAAAACTCATGATCTCGATACTCGGCAGGCCATGAAGCATGGTAATGACCGCAAACAAGGATTCGCCGTTTTCCTTAAGAGCCGCTCTCGCGAGTTCCATCTGCTCTATCGCTCCCGGCACTTCCTTGGCCTCCAGCTTAGCCGAGGCCTCACGCATCAACTTGGCAGGCTCGGCATACGCTGAAATCCCGGAGACCGAGGCGTGGAGGTTCCCATCTTTCTCGGCCTTCGCGAGCAACCCGCGCTGCTCCGCGGCCAGAGCTTTCAACTCCTCCGGCTTGGCCGCCATCACCTTGCGCGCAAGCTCGTCTTGTTGGTATTCCAGCGTTGCGGTATTCGCGACGGCGACATGTAAGAATTCAACAACCTCGGAAATATATCCGGTCTCAAATTTCACAGCTTCGATCAAGACATTCACTTCCTCCAGCGATTCCGCAGCCACCTCCTGGGCATCGAGAGCATCAAGCTTGTCGCCGCCTTTCAGAGAAGCAACGGCATCCTCGAGATCCGCCACCGCGAAGGCCAAGGGTGAACCGGCATCGACACGCGCGGCCACCATGTCCAGCAGCGGGGCGACATCAAGCATACAGCGTCGCAGGTTGTCGAGAACCGGTAAGATTGGTGACGGGTCGTCGGATTTCAACGCTTCGGTTGCCACGACCATATCCATCTGCTCGGCAACAATGTCGCTCATATAGCCCATGGCAAAACCGACCGACCGTTGGAAGATCAAGAGACTCTGCAACAAGCCAAGCTGTTCGTTTTGATTGGTCACGATCGCAAAGGCCTCGGCGAGGATATCAGCCGCTTGCTCTTGATGGCCGATCGCTTCGTCAGCCTTGTTTGCCTTCAGTGATTCAACGGCAGCACGCAATGCTTTCTCTGCCCGCTCCATCCGGCTTAGCAGGGGCGGAATGTCTTGATCTGACTTCGACTGATTTTTCTTCGCGAGGTCGGAATTAAATGTAGAAAGCTCCTCGGTCAAAAGAAGTTGATCCTCTGCCAGAGCATCGACCTTTTTCTCATCGGCCGCGGCAATGTCGGTCTTCTCAAGAAGATCGATCACTTGGGCTTCATACCCCTCGATAAGCGCAAGGCGTTCGCCTGTCACGGCCACCAAGGTGCTCAAGCCGAGAGTTTGAAGCCCCAGCTCCACGGACCAACGATCCACAAGTCCTGCGAGTTTCGCCAGTGACTGCTCTGCTTCACCTTGCTGTGAAATAGCGGCTTCCTGTTGACCGGCCGACAATTTTTCAATCGCACCCGCCATCGCCAAATCAGCTTCCTTCAACATCGCTTGAACCGGCGGAGCATCCGGCCAACTTTCATCAAACAGTTGGGTCCGGGGCGCAGGCACAGTTTGCAGAAGAAGAGTCAGCAAGCTCTTACGAAGCTTTGTTTGGGTTTTTGAAGATTGTACGCAGCCTGCCTCAAAATCTTGCGCAGACATGCCGGCACATTCTTCGCAGAGCACCGCCTGGGCATTGACAATCGAACGCATCTGATCGCGAGTTTTGATCAGCGTGGAATATGCCCCGCTGAGACGCACACTAAACTCTGCATCAAGCAAGGTCGTGACTAATCCAGCCTGCAGAGGCTCCGCTTGATCGCCCTTGCCTTGCTTGATCAGTTCCGCAGCTTGACGCATCCGCTCTTCGGTCTTGGCCCGCTGCAAATCTTTGACGCTTTGAATCAATCGAAGAACAGCCAAAGGCCGCTTTTCATAGCGCATGCCCTTCTGAAGATCAGCGATCAGACGCTGAGTCCACTGCGCCAACTCTTCTTGCTCCATGGCGAGAGAGGGTTTCATCTCTTCCGATTGATCTTGGACCGCACGCCAACGTAAGGACGCCTGAATCTGCGCCAGCATGCGGGCTTCCCGCGCGTAAACTTCCTGAGCCGTATCAATCGATCGGAGCAAGACGAGGCTACCCAGTTCCCGGGCGGCTGTATTCACGGCTCGAGCTGCGGATGAAGGATCGGGTGATTCATCGGTATCGCCCCCGGCGACGCCGGACTGATGACGCAAGCGCGAGGCCGCCTCACCCAGATCTTTGTCGGCGATACCAAGGAGGGCCGAACGAATTTCTTCGAGGGACTCACCCTCCGGGGCATCAGAAACATTGTTGATGGCGAGGTCATCGAGTAATTCCTTCAACTGTGCCGCAATTCCATTCAGTTGGTCCCGGATCAGTTCCTGCCGGATCGCCTCGATCTGACAGGACTGCATGTAGTCAGGAGCTGTCGGTTCAAGATTGCGGACACTTTCAAAGGCTGTCCGCTGCTGGCGATATGCGGTCTGAACGCGCGAGAGCAGACCGTCTTTCTTTTTCTGGATTTGTTCGAGGTAATCCTCTTTGGAAAGAAAAGTCACCCGACGAGTCTCCGAACGAACGACGTGCGGGCCACCCTCTCCCGGATAACGGTCGCTGACTTCCAGAGTGAAGGAAACGCTATCGCCGATTTTCAAATCAGGAAGTGACTTCCGGTAATCCCAGTCGACCGGCTGCTCGCCCTGACCACTCTCGGCGGAGGGCTTGAACTCAACAGATACTTCATCACGTTGGTTCACCCGATAGGCGACCGCTGCTGAACCGATACCGTGATCATCCTGGACACGGGTTGCGAGGCTGATCGGACGACCAACCATCGC
>JAKMEV010000515.1:0-2762 GCA_022425785.1 Akkermansiaceae bacterium
GGCCGTCATCCACCTCTTCAGGGCTGGTGCTCCGTCCCAACTCGAACTCTTTGACCCCAAACCTCAACTCTCGAAACTCGAGGGATCCCCTCTTCCCAAATCCATTATCGGCGACCAACGTTACGCCTTCATCCAACCCGACGCAGCCGTCCTCGGCCCACAGTTCAAGTTCAAAAAATACGGCGAAAGCGAGGCCACCCTCGGATCGCCACTCGCTCCACTAGGCGCCGTCGCCGACGAGCTCTGCATCGTCAAGTCCTGCACCACCGACCAATTCAACCACGCTCCGGCCCAGCTCTTTCTCAACTCCGGCTTCTCCCAACCCGGTCGCCCCAGCCTCGGCTCCTGGACGCTCTATGGACTCGGCTCGGAAACCGACAACCTCCCCGCCTTTGTCGTCATGTCTACCGGCGGCGGCCTTTCCGGGGGCTCCGCGCTTTGGTCCTCCGGCTTCCTCCCGACCACCTACACCGGGGTCCAATTTCGCAAAGGAAAGGATCCCGTTCTCAACGTCTCCACGCCCGAAGGCATCTCGCCCGAGATCCAAAACGACACCTTCAATCTGGTCAACAAGCTCAACGCTCAACGCCTCACCACCATTAACGACCAGGAAATCGCCACCCGCATGGCCTCCTACGAAATGGCCGCGCGCTTGCAGAGTTCCGCGCCCGAATTAATGGATCTAAAGTCTGAGTCCGACGAAACGATCAATCTTTACGGTTGCGACCGTGAAAAGCACTCCTTTGCCCGCGCCTGCCTCCTCGCTCGACGCATGGTTCAACGCGGTGTCCGGTTTATCAACATCTACCACTCCGGCTGGGACGCCCACTCCAACGTCAAGGGTTCCACCGAAAACAACTGCAAACAAACCGCCCAAGCAACCGCAGCCCTCATTCAGGATCTCAAACGCCACGGACTCCTCGACGAAACCCTCGTCGTCTGGGGCGGAGAATTCGGCCGCACTCCGATGGTCGAAACCAACCCTTCCCTCGGCCGCAAGGCCGGGCGTGACCACCACCCGCAGGCTTTCACCACCCTCATGGCCGGCGGCGGCACCAAACCAGGCACCTACGGCGAGACCGACGACTTCGGCTTCCATATCACCAAGGACAAAGTCCACGTTCACGACCTCCAAGCGACCATCCTGCATCTTTTGGGCCTCGATCACGAACGCCTCACCTACCACCACGCCGGCCGCGACTTCCGCCTTACCGACGTCCACGGCCACATCGTTCACGACCTCCTCTCCTGACGACGAAAACCGCTCTCTTAAGAAAGCTTTCCGAATTTTTATTGCTTCGCTCGCCCATCAGGCGGTATGAGAAGCACAAGCGATTGAAGTTGCTTACCCCACGAGCAGGGTTTTCCTGCTATTTCACTTAACGAAAAACAGACCGATGGCATTCACACCTAGTAAAGATCACAAGCGCATTGCGCGGGAACAGAAGAAGCTCGAAAAACGCATGGCCCGCGAAGAGGCCAAGGCCGCAAAGCTGGAAGCCCAACGCGCTGAAGAGGAAGCTGCCGAACTTGCAGCCGCCAAGCAGGCCGAACTCGACGAAGAAGCCCGTATCGAGGCGGAATTCGAAGCCGAGTTGAAGGCCGAAGAAGAGGCCAAGAAAAACGCCGAGTAATCGGCCCTTACCTAGGATTCCGGGTCAGGCGCTTTCCGTGCCGCGGCTTCACGTAGTTTATCTTTCTTGCTCTTGCGGCGTCCTTTGACTCCGCCCGTGCCCGATGCTTTCGGCACCAGATCTGTCGGTTCAAATCCCACGATCACTTCGCGAGCAAGAGAAAGACCATTTCTTTTCTCAATTAGATTGAAGTGCGCCGTCGACTCGGCGGTCACAAAACTCACCGCCAACCCCTTCTCTCCGGCACGTCCTGTGCGGCCGACTCGATGAATGTAATCCGCCGGGGAACGCGGAAGTTCGTAATTCACCACCACGGGCAACTTTACGATGTCCAATCCACGCGCTGCCAGATCAGTCGCCACCAAGACCTGGATCTCTCCGCTTTTAAAATCACGCAAGACCTCACTCCGAGCTCCCTGACTAAGATCTCCATGGAGAGAAAGAGCCTCGATGCCATTGCGGTGCAACTTATCCGCTACGTGATCGGCAGTGTATTTCCGCCCCACAAAAACCAAGACCCGCTCCCACTCCTCTTCAGCAATCAAGCGACGTAACAAGGGCGTTCGCTTCGCCGTATCCACTCGAATAGCTCGTTGCTCGATGTCCGGAATCTCTTCGGGCTCCGACTCGATCTCAATCCGTTTGGGATCGCGCAAAAAATCGCGCGCGATGGATTCAATCTTTTCCGGAAAAGTCGCGGAAAACAACAAGTTCTGCCGTTCATCTGGAAGCATCGAAAGGATCTGCGAAAGCTCATCCGCAAATCCCAAATCAAGTATGCGATCTGCTTCATCCAGCACCAGCGTGCCCACCTCCTCCAGCGAGACCGCATTGTGATCCACCAAATCCAACAATCGCCCGGGCGTCGCCACAATGACATCCGCGCCACCGCGCAAAGCCATCATCTGCGGATTGAGCGACACGCCACCCACCGCGCTCACCACCTTGATCCGCTCCGGCAGCTCCCGGGCATAACCCTGCATTACCTCCCGTACCTGCGCCGCCAGTTCCCGCGTCGGCACCAGAATCAATGCATGCTGCCGCTTCGGCTTGCTCCGCACCGCTGACAACCAGCTCTCAAGAATCGGCAGCACAAAAGCCGACGTCTTCCCCGAGCCAGTCCTAGCC
>JAKMEV010000527.1:0-4648 GCA_022425785.1 Akkermansiaceae bacterium
AAGAAAACATCCGCGACGGCGGGCTAATCATCACGACAACACTCGATCCCGACCTCCAGGAGCTCACTGAAAAAACAGTCGAGAAACGCCTTCGTCACGTCGAGAATTACCCCGGATACCGCCACCAAAAAAGATCTGCCTGGAACGGGCAGGGAGATCCTCAATACCTTCAAGGTGCCGTCGTGGTCATCGAAAACAAGACCGGGGCGGTCTTGGCTCTAGTGGGCGGACGCAATGCGAGCGAATCGCAATACAATCGCGCCCTGCAAGGAGGGCGACCCGTAGGCTCCATCTTTAAACCCTTCATCTACCTCGCCGCATTTAAGAATGGCTTGAGTCCCCGGGCCTCCATCAGCGATGCACAAATTCTCCCGGGCGAAATCACCGGAGCACCGAGAAATTGGTCTCCCAAGAATTCCGACGAAAAATATTACCGCTCAGTCAGCGTTTTTCGTGCTCTCACCGACTCAAGAAACACGTCCTCAATCCGCGTTGCAGAAAAGGCAGGTCTTGATGACATCCTTGAAGTCGCCAGAGTTTCGGGATTCAACGTCGATAAAATCGACCGTGTTCCCTCGTCCTATCTCGGCTCCTGGGGGGCCCCGGTAGAGACAGTTGCAAGCGCCTACAGCATCTTTCCCAATGGCGGACAACGATTCCGCCCCTACTACATTCAATCGATCAAAGATCGTAAAGGAAACATCCTCTGGGAAAACGGCCCCATTCCTTACCGCGCCACAGAAGCCGGACCTGCCTGGGACGTTTCGCGTATCCTTGAGCAGACCAACGAGATTGGAACAGGTCGGGCGATCCGGAGCAAATACGGATTCCGCAAGCCTTCGGCTGGAAAAACCGGCACTTCCAATGACTACAAGGACGCCTGGTATGCCGGATACACCTCTTCCCTCAGTTGCGCTGTCTGGGTCGGATTGGACACTCCAGCCCCCATTTTAAAAGGAGGATATGGTTCCACTCTCGCCCTCCCAATCTGGGTCGACATTATGAAAAGCGCCGACCCGCTTGGCTACAAAAGCGACGCTATTTCACCGGCTACTGCCGAATTGGTGACTCCTGACACACCGGACCAACTCCCTCTGAATCCCAATCTACGACAGGACGAGATTCGAGACGCTCTTCCTCTCGATCAGTGAACGAGCTTAATGAACTTCTTCTCGGCTTTGTTCGCCACCACCGCAAAGAGCTGATCACCGGCTTCGAGAACATCATTTGGTCCCGGAACAATTGCTTGCAGTCCTTTGAGTAAGCCAACAAGAACACAGCCCCTGGGCCATTTAATTTCACTCACTGTTTTGCCCTGAGATCGTGAACCCGACGACACGTGGGTCTGGATAACCATTCCATCTCCGAGTCGTCGTACCATGTGATAGCGCTCGGTGGTGACGTAACGCGAAATTTCTTTCCTTGAGGCTTCCCGCGGACTGACCGCGGCGACTACTCCAAAGTGTCGTCCTGAAGCACTGATCGCCTTCGCATAGTCCGCACGGTGGATCAAAGTTAGGCAATTCTTAGCGCCCAAATTGTGCGCCTGAAGGCAGGTCATAACGTTGTCCTCATCACTCCCGCTGGTCGCGACAAAGAAATCAACTCCACCCACTTCTTCCTCCTCTAGTTCCGCCACTGATGTCGCGTCCGCATTGATCACGGTCGTGTTGGAAAGCCTCTCGGAAAGATCTCGCGCTACTTCCGGATCCTTTTCAAAAATCCGCACGCGACAATTCCAGCTCTCCAACATCTGTGCCAGCGCAAAGCCATATTCCCCGCCTCCAAAAACAACCACTCTGGGACCCTCCTTAGTGAGAACTTCTTTTTGAAGCTTTTCGACCAAGGTCCGCAATTTACGCGGCGCTCCGAATACCGTGACAATATCACCGCTCTGCAATTCTGTCTCCGCATTGGGAACCTCATGTTCACGTCCACGGCTCACCAAAGCAATCCGTGTATTGGCCGGAAATTTGAGATCTTTCAGGGGCATTCCGATGACATCACTTTTGCTGCTGACACGAACCTGCTGCAGTTCGATCCGTCCACGCGCAATTTCTTCCACCACGAGGGAATCCGGATTGCGGATAAACTTGGCCAACTCAATCGCAGCGAGACGCTCAGACGAGAAAATATGATCGATCCCAAAATGCCCCCTAAAATCAAACAGCCACTCCTCCCGCTGCAAGCCCGGATGCACTCGACTGATCACACGCTCCACGCCCATCGACTTCACCATTGAAGCACTGATAAGATTCACAGTATTGTCACTCGTCAGCGCAAGAAACAATTCGCACTCCCCGACGTTCGCTTCAGAAAGCGTGTTTACACTGGAGCCATCGCCAATGACAACCTTCCCTTCAATCTCGCGCTCAAGTTCAGCTCCACGCTTGGCATCGCTTTCGATCACAGAAACCTGATGTTCTTTTCGAGAAAGCTCAATCGCGAGATGGCGGCCAATTTCTCCGGCTCCGACAATGATGATATTCATGGCAACTTACTGGGAACGTTCTTTATTATAGGCTTCGATGATTCGACCAACAACGGCGTGGCGCACAACATCGTCCGTGTCAAAATAATTGAAGCTAACGCCCTTAACGCCTTTAAGGGCGTTTTCAGCTTCTAAAAGTCCCGACGTTTGATGCTCCTTCAAATCGATCTGTGATGAATCTCCAGTGACGACGCAACGCGACCCTTCCCCCAACCGAGTCAGAGCCATGAACATTTGTTCTCGGGTTGTGTTTTGCGCTTCGTCCAAAATGACAAAAGACTTCGAAAGCGTCCGTCCACGCATGTAGGCCAGTGGGGCGATTTCGATACTGCCGTCTTCCAAACGCTTATCACCTTCCTCAAACCCCAACATATCGTCGATGGCATCATACAGTGGACGTAAATACGGGGCGACCTTGTCTCGCATGTCTCCGGGTAGAAAGCCCAGAGCCTCTCCAGCTTCGACTGCCGGACGAGTGAGTACTACGCGATTGACCTCCTTGTTCTTGAGCATATGGAGCGCCATCGCCACCGCCAAATAGGTTTTGCCTGTTCCTGCGGGCCCCAAACCAAAGACGACCTCGTTTTTCTGCATCGCATTAAGATACTCCAACTGATTCCGGGTCCTTGCCACTACGGGCTTTCGCCCGCGAGCTCCCACCAACTGCACACTGACCAAATCCGAAATACTACCTGCGCCCTCTTCACTTAAGGCGATATCCACTGCTGTTCGAAAATCCCGGGGTGTGATCTCCCCCCCATTTCGCCGCGCTTCTTCCAAATCCCCGAAAACCTGTTCCACAATGGCACAGTCCTCAGGATAGCCCCGAGCCAGCAACCAACCGTCGCGGGTGACGATTTTCACCCCGGCTTCCTCCTCCATATACTTTAATACCTTTTCATCATGAGCAAAAAGAGATTGCAGAAATCGAGGGGTCTCGAATTCCAACTTGATCTGGCTTTCTTCACATTCCGTGGGCACAGGGATAAAATATGACCGCCCAGGGGTTCTGGCGAGGCGGAATCTCAGCCCTTTTGCTTAACTCAAATTAATGAAAGTTCATCCTTGCCAAAGTCATCATCGCTTTCTAGCGTCCGCGCCCGAACTTGACCCAAGATCTTATGTCCAAGCACAACTCACTGAAAAGACAAGGCGGCGCCACTGGTAAGCGCTCAGTAATGAAGCGCTTTGAGCGTGTAAAGCTCATGAAAGAGCGCGGCGAATGGCAAGAGGGCAAAAGCGCCATCGGCCTGCCCAAGACCAAAGCTGAGAGTTAATCTCCGCTGGGAACTTTTTTACGAATACTTTCATAGCGGAGCCTCATTGCGGGCTCCGCTTTTTCTTTTGTCATGACACCTGAAGGAATCCGACTGAACAAATACCTCGCTTCCGCTGGAATCGGTTCCCGTCGGGGCTGCGATGCACTGGTTCAGCAAGGTGAAGTGATCGTCAATGGCGACGTCTGCCTTAACCCCGGATACCGCGTGCAACCCGGAGATTCCGTTCGGGCTTCAGGGAAGCGCATTGAGCCGCTCTTGGTCCAATCCATCGTCCTCCACAAAACCCCCGGGCTGGTCTGCAGCCGGAGCGACGAAAACGGACGCGCCACGATTTACGAACTCCTCCCGCCCAAAATGCATCACCTCATGCACGTTGGTCGACTCGATTTGGAATCCGAAGGGCTTATCATCCTCAGCAATGACGGCGAGCTCTCCCAGGCCCTGACCCACCCAAAGCATAGCATCGAAAAAGTCTATCACGTCACCGTGCAGAACGCCTTCGAGAATTCCATTCTCTCCCAGTTTGAAAAAGGCGTCCACACCGAGGTCGGCAAAGCTCGTGCCTCCTCGGTCAAACGCCTCTCTTCCCGTCGTATGGAAATGACCCTCAAAACCGGCCTCAAGCGACAGATACGCTACATGGTCCAAGCCGTGGGCCACCGCGTGAAGCGTCTCGTTCGAATTCGGATCGGCGACCTTGATCTCGACAATCTCGCTCCGGGAAAATGGCGAGCACTGGAAACTAGTGAGCGGGAATCTCTTCTTGCACTCGCCAAGGCTCCAAGGAAGTAAGGATTTACCTTAATCCGGCATTGTGCCCTCATCATTCATCTTGTTAAGTTTTCTCCAGAGAAAGCATGAGCGATAATATCGAGAG
>JAKMEV010000035.1:0-4629 GCA_022425785.1 Akkermansiaceae bacterium
ATCTTCCTTGCCCTCCTCTTCCCAATCTTCGCCATGGCCGATCATCACAAAAAAGAAGCCGGAGCCTACCGTCATGTCGTCATCATCAAATTTAAGGAGGACGCCACCGACAAGCAGAAGGCCCACATCTCCAAAGAGTTCGCTGCACTGGAAAAAAAAATCCCCACCATCACCGGCATCGAATGGGGAACCAATGTGAGCCCTGAAAACCACGCCCAAGGCTACACCCATTGCTTCATCGTCAGTTTCAAGGACCGCGCCGGCCTCGATGTCTACCTCCCGCACGAGGCCCACGGCGCCTTCGTCAAACAACTCGTCCCCGTCATGGACAAAGTCCTCGTCGTCGACTTCATCGCGAAGTAATTCTCTGCAAATTCTTACCTTAAAAAGGCGCGGCTCACCCCGCGCTTTTTTTGCGTCCGCTCAATCTCAAACCAACCTAGATCACCTCGGACTTCAGGAAAATGGTTGAAACTGTCATTTCGCTTTCAAGTCCACGGCGGGATCGGCTTGGTTCGCATTGTCTTGCACGCTTTCAGACTTTTCAGACCGGTCGGGCAACCAGGTAAACCGACCCCAACTTCTTCGGCGAGGCACAATCGGTAATTCCCTTTGCCCCAATTTGGTCTCGATCATGATCTTGGGGCCACCTCTTTTGGGATCCGGAAAAGCCCGGGTCACGAATCCATCGAGAGACCAGGTGGGATCGTCACCGCGTCCGATTTTTCTTCGGTTTTTCCCATCGCAGCCCACCACCCAGACGTGAAAGGTCTCTGAGATCAGCCGATCTCGTTGCGGGTTTGGAACGCCCGTGAACTTGCTCATGTGAACCATCTCGACGCCCTCCCAATGCGCAATCCACTTGCCATCAGGAGACCAGGCCGGGACTTTTTGCTCGATGGGGGCCTCGATTACTTTGTGGAAATCCACCTTTGGAGGGGAAACCAGTCTGGCCTTGCTTCCATCCAACGCACTGACCCAAATGCGCATCTCACCGCTTCGGTTAGAGACGAAGGCGATTATATCTCCCTTGGGCGAAACAACCGGCATCGCGTTGCTGAACTTCAGTTGCTCGGGATCGGAAAACAGCCGTCTCGATTCGCCCGTCTCGGTGTTCATGAGATGGATCTGGCTATCCCGCGAAGGATCTTTCCCTGGCCGGGCCTTCATCCAGACGATGTGCCGGGAGTCGGGCAACCAAGAGGGGAGCAGGTTCATTCCCTCATCGATGAGGGCGCGGGCGTTCCTGCCATCAAGACCGGAAATCCAGAGCGACAGGCTATCGCCGACCTGTTGGACATAGATCAGCTTTGTCCCATCCGGGGAGCATGCGGGCATCCGGCAGCCGCGCTTGGAACGGGAAAGCTGCTGGCGGTCTGAACCATCTTCCTTCATGCGGTATAGCTGGAGAATGCCCTTCTCGTCGGTATGGCTCACAACAAGCTCACGCAGTTCAGTTCCTAGTGGAGAGGCCAGACCCTCTTCAGGAAGCGCGACCGAGGTTGCTAAAAAGCCGATCAGGAGGGTTTGTAAAATCTGCATTGTCTATTCCGGAGGAGGTGGCGGAGCTATAGTTTTTTGAGTAACGTCCGAAGTGAGGCGCCGCTGACCGGGAGAGTATAATGAATGCAATGCTCCCTATCGGGACACCCGGCATCTTTCAATTCCGGAGCTGGTCAGCGGTTGCCTCCACTGTCTTGTTCGGCTTGGGCTTCGCCTTGTGGCTTCTGTTCTTCAATCGCCTTATTCCAGACAGCAATAACGGCAGCCCCGTCCGAGTTTTCATATTTATTCGCCCATGTTTGTAGTCCCGGGATTGGAGAAAACTCCTTTTCTTTTGCACTGCCGTTTTCTTGCCAGATTAGAGTATAGGAATATCCTTCTGGATACTTTTCCGTGGCGGGTGAAGCAAGCAACCAACTGCTTTTACTAACGAACGGTCCTGTAGATTCGCCATACAACTGAACGGATTTGCCGTGCTTCTCTTTGATATCGTCGATGGTCACGTCGAATCTGTCGGAACAACCACCAAACACGAGAACGAGGAGTGCGATGTTAATGTGCGCAATGAGCTTCATAGTATTTAATCGAAGTCTATTTTTTTGCCGAACAGTTTTATTAGTAGCACGATTGAGGGCGCATCCCTCGATTCTTCCGTCCAACCCGTGAACTTTAAACAAGGAACTTTTGTCTGTCTATCAGCAATCAAGCCTCACTCGTTTGCCTCTCTCAATAGTCAGAGCGAATGAAGAAATCGAAAACGTTCTTCGCGGGATAGTAGCGCCACGGATTTCTTGATGATTGATACCAACTCATTCAATCGCTCACTCAAAATAAGTATCCTCATGGGCATAGGGCGGAGCGCAGCAGCAGAGGAATTGCATTGGCTCGGTCGCCTTGATTTGATGCCACGCTCCGGCGGGGATGAGAATGCTGTCGCCGGGGCCCACTTCCCGTTCCTCACCATCGATCTCCATCACGCCAACTCCCTCGAGGAGGTAATAAAATTCTTCGCTCGCTTTGTGGTAATGCCGTTCGGTCTCGCCACCCGCCGGAAGAGTCGCTTCGGCCAGGCTTTGATTTTTCACCGGCGCGTTGCTGAGATCGAGCAGACTCCTGATCGTCGAGCCATCCTTGGTGGTGAAGGGAGCCTGCTCCTCGCGCTTTCGGATTTCCATTCCCATTGGTAACGGGATCCTCAAAACACTCAAGCCCTCGCCGCGCTTAAGACCTTGATCTTTCCTTCCTCCGCCCGCCATTTCACTTCGTATCCCGCCAGCAGGCAGCCATAGATCCGCTCGGGATCATCATGATAAGCCGGACGGGGATCGAGGGACAGCGCTTCCGAAATGAGCCTTCGATCCCCCCCCTCCAGATCATCGAATTGAAAAACAACCTCCATCCGCACCGGGGCCGTTTCGGCAAAGCCGCCCTTTGCATCCGGTACCGACTCGACATAGGGAAGGTAGGGCTTCACATCGAGAATGGGCGTGCCATCCACCAAATCCAATCCACTCACTTCAAGGGAGCCCACTCCAACCGACTCAAATTTCACCAAGGAGAGCCCAATACGATTGGGCCGAAATGGCGAGCGGGTCGCGAAGACTCCTTTTTTCTCATTCCCCCCCAATCTGGGCGGACGCACCAGCCAACGGGCTTCTTCCTCATCGACCTGATCGAACAAAAAGACCAACCAAAGATGACTGAACTCCTCCAGCCCGCGACAGGCTTCGTCGTCCACCTCATCCGAAAACACAATTCGCCCACACGCGCTTTCAACAATGCCACTTTGCCGGGGCGTTCCAAATTTCTCCCCAAAGCAACTTTCCACCACCCCGATGGGCTTCATGGAAATCTCTCCACTCATCAGGCCAGAAATTCCGGGGCCAGATCTGCCCTTGAATAGGAAACTCCTTCCGAATCACAGAGCATGTTCGAGGAAATACGCCCGCTTTCAAGAATGGTCGGAAGTCCACTTCCGGGATGAGTGCCCCCACCGACCAGGTAGAGATTCTTATATCCCTTGAGACGATTGTGAGGACGGAAATAAAGCATCTGATCAATGGTGTGCGCCAAATTGAAGGTCGCACCCATGAAGATGTCTCCCTCGTCGCGCCAATCGGTCGGAGTGAGAATTCGCTCGGCCACAATATGCTCTCGCAGGTCCTTCATCCCTGTTCGCTCTTCGATTCGCTGCAGCACCTTGTCGCGATACTCTTGCTTGGTCGCCTCCCAATCATGCCCATGCCGGGTGTTGATTGTCGGCACCAGAATATAGAGCTGCGAATGCCCTTCGGGCGCCACCGTGGGATCGGTGATGCTGCTATTCCGCACGTAGACCGACATGTCATCGGAGACAACTTTCTCACCACGAATGTCATTCACGTTCTGCGCGTAGTCATCGGCAAAGAGAATATGATGGTGTGGTTCGTCTTCGTAAATCTTGTCGAGCCCGAGATAAAGCATGAAGGTCGAGCAGGAAAACTTCTTCGAGCCCACCTCCTCCTCGGGCTTGCTCGCGCCATTCATCAAATTGACCATGGCGTGAGCGTAGTCCGCATTCATGATGACGTGATCCGCTTCCAATAATTCGCCATTCTCCAACTTCACGCCCCTGGCATTGCCATTTTCAAATACCACCTCCTTCATCGCGGTGCTGAGAAGTATTTTCGCCCCGTCCTCTTCCGCGGCCTTGGCCATGCCCTCGGAAATTTTGCAAAGCCCGCCCTGCACGTGGTAGATCCCGTATTTGTATTCGGTGTAGGAAAGGATGCTGAACAAGGCCGGACATTTCCATGGACTCATTCCGAGATACTTGGCCTGAAAGGTGAAGGCCAACTTGAGGCGGTCATCTTTAAAAAAGGTATCGAGAACATCCACGACACTTTTCGAGGTCGCAATATAGGGAATCACCTTGAGCAACTCACTCCGGAGATACGCCGTGATTTTGTGATAAGGCTTCTGCAGACAGGGATAAATCGCACGTAACTTGGGCGCATGATCCTTCATGAACCGGCGATAACCCTCTTCATCTCCAGGGAAAACCTCCGCGATATTTGCGGCCATCTTCTCGATATCGTAAGTCGTTTCGATCGACGTTTCCTCATCCCAGGTCAGACGGGTCATGGG
>JAKMEV010000064.1:0-4006 GCA_022425785.1 Akkermansiaceae bacterium
GGGTGACGTCGCCGCGATCGAGAATGTGAATATCACGTGGTTGGCCGTTGAGATGGCCGCGTCCGATGAAGTTGCCTTTTCCTGTGTGGACGGCACCGACGTAAGCGAGGCGGGGTTTGGGAAGGGCGGAAAGTTCTTTGGTCAGGGTTTCGACTTTTTGGCGGCCGGTTTTGATCTTCGCAAGCTCTTTGGCGGCGACCTTTTTGAGGAATTCGTCGCGCCTGGCGACAAGCGATGCGAGATCGGCGTTGGGGTCGGCTGGAGGTCCGTCGATGAGATTGGCGCGGCCCCAGCGCGGGAGGGCTTCGATGGAATCGAGCGCGGTGACTTTCTTGACCGGGACTCTTTTGCTCTCGCTGGTGACAGTCATTTCATCGAGGGCGAAGATCCAATTGTTGGTGAGCGGTTTGCCTTTGTGTCGGCGGCTCCAGAGTTTGGTGGCGGTAAAGCGGATGTATCGGCTGACGCTGCTTTTTCCTTCGAATACAACAGGCTGACTGCCGGGACGGGGATAATCATTTTCCTGGAAGTCGGCGAGAATGGCAGATCTGGAAAAGTCGGCTTTGTTGGAGACTTCGACTTTAAAGCGATGAGGAAAGCCAAAGTCATCGAAGCCGTATTCGCGAGCACCGAGAATTTTAATGCGGTCGATGGGCATGGATTTTCCAAGGTCGAGTTGAACCCACTTGACCGTGTTTTGTTTGTTGGAGACCTGACTGTGATAGCCGAGGTTATCTTTGCCGGATGACTTGCGGAGCTTGGCAATTTCAGCGTCGAGCTTTTTGATCTCGGACGTCTTGATTTTTTCGAGTGCTTTTTCGGCGTTCGCGAGACGGATTTTCCAGGTGCTTTGGTCCTTTTTGAGATCGGCTCGTTTTTTGGCGACGGCTGGATCGAGGTCGTATTCGCGATTGGTGCGGTCGAGAGCAGCGAAGACGGCTTGCAGGGAATAGTAATCCTTCATGCTCACCGGGTCGGCCATGTGATCATGACATTGCGCACAGTGAGCTGTGAGCGAACAAAAGCTGATCATGGTGGCGGTGACCATGTCGTCGCGGTCGAGATGGCGGGCAACCTTGCCGTCGATTTTCGTTTCGGGGACTTCTTCGTGACCGATGAGGTCCCAGGGGCCGGCGGAGAGAAATCCGGTGGCGACAATTCCGTCTTCGGTTTCGGGCCAGAGGATGTCTCCGGCGATCTGTTCACGCACAAAACGAGAGTAAGGTTTATCCTCGTTGAAGGAGCGTATGACGTAGTCGCGGTATGGCCAGGCATGGGGGCGGGGTTGGTCTTTGTCGTAGCCGTGGCTCTCGCCGTAGTGCGCGACATCGAGCCAATGCCGGGCCCATCGCTCGCCATAGCGAGGCGAGGCGAGGAGTTCGTCAACAAGTTCGGCATACGCTTCGGGGCGGGTGTCTTCCAGAAAGTCGTCGAGTCGTTCGGGCGAGAGGGGCATTCCCCAAAGATCGTAGGCGAGGCGTCGGGCGAGAGCGCCTTTGTCCGCGGGCTTCGCCGGAGTGAGATTGAGGGCGTCCTGCTTTCCCCGAATGAAGCGGTCGATGGAATTCGCCTCGGATCTCTCAGGAAGTTCAGGTCGGGAGAGTTTTGTCAGCGACCACCAAGTTGGCTCTGCGGCATTGGTCAGGGCAGAGCAGATAAAGAGGAGAAAGGCGAATCGCACCGGAGGGTGTAGTTACGTAAGTTTTAGCGAGTTTGTATCACCTTGCCTATCATTTCGAGGTCGATTTCGTCTGGGTTTTGGTTGGTGACCTCAATGGTCAAGATCGGTTTGGAATGGTCGACTTTACCTTAGGTCACAAGCTGCTTTCTATTCCGGATGCTCCTTAAGTAAATCTGCTGCCGAATAAAAGCCGGGTTGGCTTTTTGTTTCTTCGCGGACTTTTTTGACGCTCGTTGGAGTGATGACGGGGGCTTTGTTGCCGAAGGTGTTTCTGACGAAGGTGAGGACGGCGGAAATTTCTTCGTCGGAGAGCATTTTGAAGGGCGTCATGGGAACGACGCCGGGGTAGTGCGTGCCGTTGACTTTGATGGGGCCTTGGAGCCCGTGGAGGGTGAGTTTGATGAGGCGTTCTTCGCTGCCGGTGATCCATTCGCTGCCGGCGATGGGTGGGAACTGGGCGGCGGGGAGACCTTTGCCGTCGGACTGGTGACAAGTGATGCAATGACCTTCTCGGTTGAAGACCTCGGCGCCTTTGTCGAAGGTGACCTTGTCGGGTCCTTTTAAGTGGGTGGCGTATTCGGGAGCGCTTTCGGCTTCGATGGTTTTTCCTTCGAGGTAAGCTTTGGCGGTGGTGTAGACAGGAGTGAGCCAGGAGTTTGAATTGTTGGACTGGGCTTTGGTCCTGGCCTTGATGGTAAGGAGAGGTTTTCCGGAGAGGGAAAAGGAGATCTGTCCTTCTTCGAATCGTTTCTCGTAGCCCGTGCGGTTGTAGATTCTGACGGAATCAATCTTCACAGGATTTTTGAAAGTGAAAGTGAAGCTCGGGTTGCGGTCGTTCTGTTTGCTGTGCGCGAAAGTCTTTTTATTTCCATCGGTAAGAAGGTTGACGGCATAGGTGTTGTCGTACTTCGAGGATTGGGAGGCCGTGGCTTTGGAGGCGATGTTCTTTTTCGCGCTGATGATTTCGACTTCGGAGAGGTTGAGAGTCTTGCCGCTTCCGGGAATGGAGATCGTGACAGTGTCGACCTTTGTGGGTGGAGCGGGGATGTGGAGGACTTTTCGTTTGTCGAGAGTCGCCGTGAGTAGGGACGGTTTTTCTTCTTTGGGCTTGGCTGCAGGGGTGGCTGCGAGAACAGCGAGGCCTTCTTCTTTGCCGAGCCAGGAGGCGGCGGCGATAGCTTCCATTCTTACGCGACCGTGTTTGTCAGAGGCGGCGGTTTTGAGGAGGTTAACTTGGTCGGGGATTTGGTGTCCGCTGTAGCGAAGAACACGGACGGCGGCGGCGCGGGCATGGAAGTCTTTGGCGGCGAGAAGTGTTTTCAAGAGATCCTCGGTTTCATCGACCCGGTTGAGTCCCCAGGCGACCCAGAGGGCTTCGAGGAGGTGGTGTTCATTGTCTTGGTTTTTGGCGGTCCATTTTTTGAGGGCGGAAATGACTTCGTCGGCATCACGGCTGCGGAGCTCGCGGCGGGTGCGATAACGGCTACGGTATTCGGGGAGCTTGAGGGTCTCGAGAAGAGTGGCGATGGGAGCCCCGGGGATTTTTGCGGGCTCGACGAGTGGGCGGTCGAGGTAGGTGATGCGGAAGACGCGGCCGTGTTGGTGATCGCGATCGGGGTCGCGCGCGCTGTGTTGCATGTGGCCGATGAGGGCATTGTGCCAGTCGACGAGATAGAGCGATCCGTCGGGTGCGAATTCCATGTCGACGGGGCGAAAGTTGGGATCGGATCCGTGAACGAGATCTTGTCGAAAGGTGCTTTTGAATCCCGTGCCATCGTCGGTGAGAGTGTGTTGTTTGGTGCCGAGAAATCCGATGGTGTTATTGATGAGTATGTCGCCCTGGACCTCGTCGGGGAAGTGGCGGCTGGAGACGATTTCGAGTCCGGAAGTGGGGCGGACTTTTACTTCCAGGAGGTTGGGTGGATTGGGCGCGAAGTTGCCATAGCCTACGCGGACGGAGCCGGGGAGCATCCAGCGCATATTGGGGTCGGAGGTGTCGGCGAAGAAGTCTTGTCCCCATTCATCGAAGGCGATGCCCCAGGGATTTGGAATGGAAAGTCGAACGCTGCGTTCGAGATGTCGGCGGGAGGGATTGTAGCGGAAGAAGCCTCCGTTCGAGCTGCGGATGGTGCCGTAGGCCGTTTCGACATTGCTGTGAAGGAAGGTGCCTTCGCCCATGTAGATCGCGCCCGATGGGTCGGCGCAGAATCCGGAAATGGCGTGGTGGGTGTCGTGGTCGTCGAAGCCGCTGAGGACGATTTCGGTTTCGTCGGCGTGGTCATCGCCGTCGGTGTCGCGAAGGTAGACCAGGGAATAGCCTTGTGA
>JAKMEV010000147.1:0-2946 GCA_022425785.1 Akkermansiaceae bacterium
AGCCGGGCCATGTCCCGAGCGGTCGAAAATCCCTTTCGACCCGTCGAATCCAGTCCATGAGGGTTGTAAAACCGTGTCCTTTCCATTCCCAGAACCCGTGCGAGATTGTTCATTTCACCCACAAAAGCAGCAGTCGGTGTTCCTCCCAGAAGACTTTGAGCCTGAATTGATCTTCCCACATGAGTCGCCAAAGTCAGTGCCGAGACATTATCCAAGCCCAGCAACATAGAGTACATCGCCTCCCGAAGGGCGATTTGATCCCCGGGGATCAATCCCATCGGATTCGAACCACCAATCGTCGCCGCTCCCGCCGGAACCACGGCAATTTGCCCCATTTTGGTCTGACTAAGATGAGCCCAATCAAGCACAACCATCGCAGTAGCGATTTTCGTCAGGCTGGCCACGGGGCGCTTTTGATCAGCATCCAGCTCCAAAACAATCCTCCCGCTATGGGCCTCAACCGCAATATAACTCTCCCCCGCCTGCGCAATGGAACTTGCAATAAGTCCCAAAAAAAGAACGCTATTTCGGAAGATCGTGGAGCCCTTTTCTCTCAAGTTCATCGTGCCGCAGCGAACCTAGGGAATCTCATGCCCCAAGACAATCCCCAATCACGAGGGGATTTTCTCCCGATCAGGAAAGATTTTGACAAAGCCAGATCTTGCCATCGTCCCGTGTAACAAACCTCCGGAACAACATCCTTGAGCTTGCAGAATACACTCTGCTTCGACGAAATTTGCGGCTCAAGCCCTCCTAAACCGCGAGAGTGGAGAGGAACAAACCCTGCTTATAGAGGGAAAAATCAGGACCTACTCCCGTCCCAACCCGATCTCCGGACCGTATTCTGCTGAGCCTCGACGATTCCCTAACCCTTTCGAAATCAAAATAATCAGCGGAATGCCATTTTCCCATTGCCAAGCGATGCGATCTTCGGTGAAATACCAAACGTAATGAGAAAGCTCCTACTGATCACACTCACACTCGGCATGGCTGTTCCTATTCAGGCAGACATTCAGGCCCCTCCAGGAACCAACTACACATCTTCACGCAAGCTCGGACGCGCTATTAGCAATATCCTTTACGGCTTCATTGAAATCCCCGAGCAGATGGTTCGCAAGAGCGAATCCGAAGGTTATGTTTCCGGATATTCCCACGGGGTTGTCGATGGAACCCGACGCTCTCTCAAGCGCGTTGGATACGGAGTCTACGAACTTCTCACCTTCCACTGCCCTAGTTTCCACGGAACCTTCAAGCCACCCTACACCCGTTGTGGCGCCGATGACCGTATCGAAATGAACCCACGCGACGGTCTATCCGAATACCCGCCAATGCTGGGCTACGAGTCCTACTTCCGTCACTCTCGTGGACAGAAGTGGTAACACGCTGCCTCGATTATTTTTCCCAAAGGCCGCCCTCCTCGGAGAGCGGCTTTTTTCATCTCCTAATTGAGAGTTTTATCATCAAGATCATCCCAAGCCAACCCACCAATCTCCTCCGCCAAGGACGATTTACCGCAATCTCCTTCACTAACACCTCGCTCATTGGCAGATCACGAAGATGCTACTCGTTCACTTCCCCGACGATTTCAACATCTGATTTGCCCGGCACCAAAACTTCGACCTCCACTCCACGCCTTGGCCCTTTCATCGCCTCGAAGACCTCATCCCCGTCAAAAAAAGCGCCATCCGGTTCCGCTTCGTCAGATAACAGGACGGATCGCAAGCCAGCACCTCAAGCTAGCTTCCAGATCTCCTCCTTTTTAATCCTCTCGTTTGACATATTCTTAGCACTTTTCTACTAAGAATCCGCAAACTCACTTCGTTTTCAACAAGTCAATATGCGTCATTTCCTTTTTCTCCTACTGATCTCCCTCTCTGCACTCCCGGCCAACGCCCGCGAATGGAAGAATGTCACTGGCTCAAACAGCTTCGAGGCAGACTATATTTCCAACGACGGCAAACTCGTCACCCTCCGACGTAATAGCCGTATCCTGACCTTCTCCATCGAAAAACTCCACGCCTCCGACCAGGAATGGCTCAAAACAAACCATCCACCCACCAAAGTCACCAAACCAAGTGAATTCAAAGTCCCCGAGGGAGCGGCTTTCGACACCCTCGAATTCGGTGACACCCGGGACGTTGTGATCAAAAAACTCGATGCCAGCCCCAACGTTGACGGCTCGGTCGCTGAAGTCATGCTCGCCCGAGTCGGTCTCAATGGAGTCTACCGCACTAAAAAAACCATCGGAGGCCTTCACTGCCACCTCTATTTTGACTGGACCCCCAACAACCGACTCACCGAGGTCACCCTGCGAACAAAACCACTCCCGCAGGAAAACTATGGCGGTAAGCTCAAATCAAATTGGGGGGAGCTTATCGAACTCCTCACCATGCTGCATGGTAAACCGGTTCAAGGCGCAAACTACCCTGATTCCGACGAACTCCAAGATGGCCTCATCCTGAATTCACATCTCTGGTATTCAGAAAAAGGACACTCCATCCTTCTTGGAACGGGTCAGGAAAGCACCAACTTCTCAGTGGTGGTCCGCATCACCAGCCAACACATCGTCCCCAACCGAATCGAGTAATCAAGGTAATACCGGCCATCGATTTAATCAGCTGCCGTGCCCAACTCGCCGCAGCCCAACGCGAATCCTATTCCCTTGCTCACTCTCTTGCCATCGCACGAGAACAATTCGAGACCGGACTCACCACCCAAATCGAACTACTCGAAATCGAGCGACACTGGCTTGAAACAAAACGTAGCGAAACCTCTCTTCAACACACGCTTCTCAGCGCCAGACTTGATCTCATCAAAGCCACCGGCGGAGAACGTTGGTAATAAGCTGTCTTAAAAGGCCGTCCCCTCGGAGCGCACCAACTTCCGGAAGGCATCGATCAGCTTGAGCGAAAGCTCGCCGGGCCTGCCGTTTCCAATCTCACGCTC
>JAKMEV010000197.1:0-12230 GCA_022425785.1 Akkermansiaceae bacterium
CGAGTGCCTCGAGGTTGTCTTTGCCAAAGGTGTGCTTAGTGAGAAGTTTTCTTTCGATCCGGCGGCACCGGAAAACTTAAACGGGAGAGGTTACGCGAGAATGATGACTGGTATGAAACGAAGAGTCTAGGATAGGATTCATCATGCTGAGAGGAGGATATTTTCGGATCTCTTCCATAGGAAATATAGAGCGGTTCTGGGATCATGTGATGAGTCGTCTTTTCGAGTTATTCCTGACCTGAGAGCTTTTTTGTCGATCCCTTGCGCTGGTTTTCTTAAAAGAAGTGTCAGACATTATCGTGAAACAAAGCAAAGGGATTAGAGAGCTTGGCAGGGTTGTATTATTAGTGGGATTTTGTCTCTCCCGGTTAATGGCTGAGAGCAGAAAGCCCAACATTATCTGGATGATGGCCGAGGATATGGGGACGGATCTGGAGTGCTATGGCACGGCTGGCGTAAAGACACCAAATCTTAACAAAATGGCCAGAGAGGGCGCGCTTTATAAAAGAGCCTATTGCCCGAGCCCCATTTGCTCGCCTAACCGTTCATCGATGATGGTGGGTGTTCATCAAACTGTGATTGATGCTCACCATCACCGGAGTAACCGGGGCGTTCCTTTAAAAGCTCCTTACAAGCCCATCACATCGTGGCTCCGAGATGCCGGATACAATTGCTTGCTCGGTCATGACCAGGTGATGCGGAAAGGGACGAAGACAGACTGTAATTTCAAACACAAAGCGGTTGGGACTTGGGATGGGAAAAAGAAATTTGGGCTCTTTGATAAGATTGGAAGCTTCACGGCGACGGATCAACCATTCTTTAACCAAATTCAACTTGTTGTTACTCATCGCGGTGATTGGTGGAATGGTGTCAGGAAAGCATCGAAACATCCGGTGTCTTTGGATGAGATCGAGCTTCCGCCGTCCTTCGTAGACACCCCTGAGATTCGTTATGATTGGGCCTGCTATCTGGATCAGGTGGAATACATGGATAACGAGGTCGGAATGTTGATGGAGAGCCTTAAGGAGCAGAAGCTCGACCAAAACACCGTGGTGATTTTTATCGCTGACAACGGTCGCTGCAATCTACGGGGTAAGGGGTATCTTCATCAACCGGGCATTCATATTCCTATGATTATTTGGGCTCCGGGATTGGTGAAAGCGGGAACGGTTGTCGAAGAATTGGTCAGTACGACGGATATCTCGGCGTCCGTGTTGAGTTTGGCTGGCGCAAGAATCCCCGATTACATAACTTCCAAGCCACTGATTGGGATAGAGAAACCGGAGTATCGCCAGTATGTCCGCTCGGCCCGGGATATTTGGGACGAGATCGATGAATGCTCTCGGAGTATCACGACCGCGGATTTTAAGTATATTCGGAACCACATGCCTGAAGTTCCCTGGGCGACCGACCAGGCGTATTTGGAAATCAACCGTCCGGCCTTGCACGTCATGCGGAGATTGAAGCAGGAGGGAAGGCTGAGCGTGCGGGAATTGACCTTTTTTGCTGATCAAAAGCCGCTCGAGGAGCTGTATGATTTGGGGAAAGATCCCGAAGAATTGAATAATCTGGCTGACAATTCTGAATATGCGCCTGTGCTGAGAACGATGCGCGCTCATGAAGCCCAGTGGCAGATGGCGAATCACGACCTAGGTTTGGCTGACCTCGGGAGACGTAAGCCAGAAAAGTGGCTTGCGGCTGAGCGTGCGCGTGCTGGAATCAAGAAGAACGAACCGGAACTCTGGAAGCGCCTTGAAGCTGGCGAATTGATGGAGACCCAGAACTGGATGAAGAAATACAAATTACTCAAAAAATGAAAAAGAACCTAATCAGCTTAACCGCCTTGGTATTGCTCGCGCAAACCAGCGCCTTCGCAGAAAAGCGTAAACCCAATATCGTCGTCATCATGGCCGATGATCTCGGCTACGGAGACGTGTCGTGTTACGGAGCGACCGAACTTAAAACGCCCTATATTGACAAGCTGGCCTCTCAGGGAGTGAAATTCACCAGTGGCTACTGCTCGGCGTCGACCTGCACTCCCACCCGATACTCGATGCTGACGGGCAATTACGCCTTTCGAGGAAAACGTACTGGGATTGCTCCACCGAATGCTCCGGCGATTATCAAACCGGGAGTCGAGACGATTGCTTCAATTCTTCGGCGTGGTGGATACGCAACAGCGGTGGTGGGAAAATGGCACCTTGGATTGGGTGCGGAAGGAGAGAATGGTACAGATGGCGGACCTGATTGGAATGGCGAATTGAAGCCGGGACCTTTGGAGATTGGATTCGATAGCTGTTTCTTGCTTCCTACGACCAACGACCGGGTTCCGCAGGTGTATGTCAAAGATCACCGCGTGCTCAATCTTGATCCCAAAGATCCTCTTTGGGTGGGTAGAAAGAAGCCCGAGGGCGATCATCCCACTGGAGTGTCTCATCGTGATACCTTAAAAATGGATTGGTCCCACGGTCACAATCAGACAATTCATAATGGGATCAGCCGAATTGGATTTTACACCGGAGGGCACGCTGCCCGATTCCGTGATGAAGACCTCGCCGACAAATGGGTCGAGCAATCGAATCTTTTTATGGAGGAGAATAAGGATAAGCCCTTCTTCCTCTTTTTCTCTGGACACGATATTCATGTGCCGCGAATTCCTCACGAGAGATTTCAAGGGAAGACCAAGTTGGGTTACCGTGGGGATTCCATTATCCAGATGGATTGGTGCGTGGGGGAAGTGATGAAGACTCTTGATCGCCTGAAGTTGGCTGAAAATACCCTCGTGATCTTCTGTTCTGACAACGGTCCTGTGATGGATGATGGCTACAAAGATGACGCACTGGAGAAACTTGGGGAGCATCGTGCGGCCGGTCCCTATACCGGAGGAAAATACAGTGTGTATGAAGGAGGAACCCGCACGCCTTTCATCACTCGCTGGACCGGCACGATTCAGCCCGCAATCAGCAGTGAGATGGTCTGCACCATCGACATGGCGTCCAGTTTTGCAAGTCTCACCGGGCAGACTATTCCCAATGACCAATGTGTCGATAGTCAGAATATCCTTGGAGCTCTCCTGGGAGAAAAGGGAGCCAAGGGGCGCGATCATTTGGTCCAACAGGACAATGGCGCTCGTGGAACTTTTGGAATGCGCGTGGTCTCGGATAAAGGGGATTGGAAGTTACACCGTCACGATAAGAAGTCGTCACGGAATACCGTGGTGGAAAAGAAACTCGCAAATTACAAAGTGCCGCAATTCCAGTTGTTCGATTTGAGTAAAGATCCGGCTGAGAAGAAGAACGTCATGAAGGAGAATCCTGAGATTGGCGCTGAGTTGAAGGCCAAGCTACAGAGCATCATTGATGCAGGACGCTCCCGCTAGTTTTCATGAAAATTCTCACCACCTTATTCCTTTTTGTCTTCGGGGGTTTGTTGTTTGCAAAGAATCCTAAAAACATTGTCCTAATTATGGCCGATGATATTGGGATCGAGTGTTTTGGTTCCTATGGAGGGACTTCTTACAAAACTCCCAACATTGACCGGTTGGCTTCGACGGGTTTGCGTTTTACTCATGCGTATTCCCAGCCCTTGTGCACTCCGACTCGTTTGGAGATTATGACGGGGCGGGAAAATCATCGTAATTGGATGTATTTTGGCATCATGCCGCCGAAGGAGAAGACCTTTGGGCACATGATGCAGGATTTTGGTTACAAGACCTGCATGGCGGGGAAGTGGCAGTTGCAGTCGTATGATCCGCCTGATTTTCCAAATGCCGATGAACGTCGGGGCAAGGGGATGCATCCAAAAGACGCGGGCTTTGATTCCTATGCGCTATTCCATTCTCTCCATACCGAGGACAAGGGCTCGCGCTATGCTGATCCGACCTACCTCTCGGATGGGGGGTTGCACAAGGAGTTGAAGGGGCAGTATGGCGAAGATCTTTCGGTGGAGTTCTTGTTGAAATTCATGGGAAAGAATAGGGATGAGAAAATGTTTCTCTACTATCCAATGGCCTTGCCTCATTGGCCGATGAATCCAACGCCGAGTTCCGAAGCGTGGAAAGATCCTTCCCGCCGGCTGGAAGCTGATAAAAAGCACTTTCCGGATATGGTGGAATATATGGATACCATCGTGGGTCGCTTGGTGGATGGAGTCGAGAAGCTGGGGCTCCGAGACGACACCTTGATTCTTTTCTATTCAGATAACGGAACAGATCAACGAATCCATTCCCGGTTCATGGGAAAGAAGGTAAGGGGTGGAAAGAACCGCACTACGCAAACCGGGATTCGTGTTCCTTTGATTGCGAATTGGCCGAATGGGATCGAATCGGGATTAAACTCTGATCTTGTGGAATCGTCGGACTTTCTTCCGACGCTGGCAGCTTTGGCAGGGAAGAAAGTTCCTACAGATTGGCAGATTGACGGGATGAGTTTTGAGCCTCAGTTATTTGGCGACAAGGGACCTGTGCGAGACTGGGCTTTCTTCTGGTATGATCCTCGTCCGGGTTGGGATAAGGAAAAGTTTTCCCGATCCATCTTTGCGTTGGATCATGACTACAAGCTCTTTTCAGATGGGCGGATGTATGAGATCTCAGGTGTAGATTTAAAGGAAGAACAACTGGATCTTTCCAAATTGACACCAGAGGCCGAAGTAGCTCGTAGAAAACTCAAAGGTGCGATTACGAAAATGATGAAAGGTCCGATTTCGGCGGCTGCTAAAATTGAAGTCGATAGTTATGGCCGCCCGGTGGAAAAGTGAGGAAGAACTAAAATAGAGTAGTGCTCAGATAGTGAAATCGATCTCATCGCAAGAAAATAGGATCAGAGTCGGGGTTGATTGAAAGGAGAGCTTGGGACTTTTCCGGAGGCCTTACTTTGGAATTGTTTGCGGAGTTTTGAGATGACCGCTTTGGCCTCGGCATCGGGATTGATGGCGAGATTGTTGAATTCCATTGGGTCTGCGGCATGATCGTAGAGTTCGACTCCTTCCTTGCCTTCATTCCATTCGCTGTAGCGCCACCGTTCGGTTTTGATGCTGCGGCCCATGACGGGAGTCTTAAGGCGTTTGTCAGCGGGACGGAGGATTTGGGTGATGGCCGCGCTGTCCCATTTGGCGATGGGATCAGTTAGGAGGGGCGTGAGGCTTTGTCCGGCCAGTTCCTGGGCCTTGGGTTGCGGGAGCTTGGCAAGGTCGACGAGGGTCGGGTAGATGTCTACAAATTCGACAACGCGTGGAGAGGCCAGGCCGTTGCCTTTGGCTTCGGGGGAGCGAATAATGAGAGGGGTTCGGGCTCCTTGTTCGAAGAGGGTACGTTTTTGCCAGATGCCATTGTGTTCGCCGAGGTGGTAACCGTGGTCGCTCCAGAAGACGACGATGGTGTTGTCAGCGAGACCATTTTTTTCGAGAGCGTCGAGCATGCGACCGACCTGGGCATCGATAAAGGAGACGCAGGCGTAGTAGGCTTGGAGTGCTTTGCGGCAGGTGAGTTCGTCGAGGCTGTAATTTGAGACCGGATTGTTGTGGGCGAAGGCGGCGGTGGGGATGTCGTCACGATCGCCTTTTGGTGCGTAGGGAAGGCGAATGGATTCGAGCGGGTAGAGGTCGAAGTATTTTTTTGGAGCAACAAAGGGCGTGTGGGGCCGGAAGAAACCAGCCGCGACGAAGAAAGGTTTATCCCGTTTTTCAATCATGAGTTTGATTGCTTCGGTGGCGATCATGCCGTCGGTTTGTTCTTCGTCGATGCCATCGGCGGCGAGCCAGCTAAGGGCACCGCTGATCTTTCGGTGCGGTTCGGCATTGAAGACGAGGTGTTCATCGGTTTTGTCACGACCAATGGGATTGATGACACGTTGCCAGGATGGTTTGTCGTCGAAGCCGTCGGTGCCGATGCTGGCGGGGACGTTGTAGTGGTAGATTTTACCCACACGGGACACGTCATAGCCATTTTGAATAAAATGCTGGGAGAGAGTGATTGCATCGGGAACGGCAGTGCGAAAATGCTCGTCGAGGTCGTAGACTTTGATTTGATCGGGCCGGAGCCCGGTCATGATAGAGGCCCGGCTGGGGTTGCAGAGTGGGAGTTGATTGTAGGCCCTGTCAAAGCGGACGCCTCGGGCGGCGAGGCGGTCGATGTGGGGTGTTTTGACGACAAGATTACCGTAACAAGCCAGAGACGCAGCGAGATCATCGACAGCGATGAAGAGGACATTGGGCTGTTTGGCTGCGGAAGTGAGAGTGCAGGCGAGAAAGAGGAGGCGAGTGATCATGTGGATGTGAAAGTTTATGATAGCTAGGCAAGAATGTTTCGGATGACGCCTCCGTGGATGTCGGTCAAGGCTGCTCCCTTTTTCGGCATCTCCGGTTCTTTGTCGCCGGGTTCGGTGATGACGACCTGGTAGAGCAAGCTTCCGGTATGCCCGCCTTTGACGATCATTTCTTCGTCGAAATCCAATATCTCAGAGAGATCTCCTTTACTGCAGTTTGGGTTGTGGCAGGAGAGGGACTTTTGCTTCAGGACCGGGACGAGACCTTTGGCGAAATCAACTGCAGCACCGGCGGGAAGGGGGGCGATGGTAGCCATGATTATTGACCGGAGGAGAGGGCTCATGAGGAGAACTTATAAGGTGGGGATTATTCAGTGGACAGTGGGAGAACCAAGCTAGAAATCATATTCATTCGTGGATTACAGGAGCTGACCGGGAGCGTTGTGAGCACCGTATTGATTTCGGGATTGAGCTTTGGTGGCGGGAGCGTTACGGGAGGGCGTGCCCAAAGTATTTATCAAGACTTACGGATGACAGATGAACGAGCGTGATTCTGAGCAGGTTGCCCAGACATTTTCCGAGCGTGGTTATACTCTGACTCCCACCGAGCATGATGCGGATGCGATTCTGATCAATACCTGCAGTGTGCGGGATCAGGCCGAGCAGAAGGCTTTGGGCAAGATGGGGATGATGGGGAAGTATCGCGATCAGCGGGCGCACGTCGTCTACGGTTTTATGGGATGCATGGCCCAGAGTCGTGGGGAGGAACTTTTTAAACGGGTGCCGCATCTTGATTTGGTGGTGGGAACGCAAAAGTATCATCGCGTTTTTGACTATGTGGACAGTATCTTGAATCGTCGTCTTGAGACGAGGATGGATGAGGTGGGCGCAGAGCTGGTAACCCAGCGGGTGGAGGACGAAGTGGTGCAGGTTAATGCTGACAAGGTGATCTCTGCGCGTGTGGTCGATACCGAGGAAGAAGTGGGAAGTCAGAACACGATTCGTGATCACATTCCGCGGGAGTCGAGACGGGCGACGGCTTTCGTGAGCATCATGCAGGGATGCAATATGCGTTGTTCCTTTTGTATCGTCCCTGATACGCGCGGAAAAGAACGGGGCCGGCCGATTTCGGATATCGCGGAGGAGGTGAAAAGGCTTGTTGGCGAAGGGGTGCGTGAAGTGACCCTATTGGGCCAGATCGTGAACCTCTACGGTCGTACCGAATTTGATAAAGTGGATGGAAAATCACCCTTCGTACAGTTGTTAGAAGAGGTGCACGAGATTGGTGGACTGGATCGGATTCGTTTTACGAGCCCGCATCCGATTGGTTACCGTGATGATCTAGTAGAAGCGTTTACCTATTTGCCCAAGCTGTGCTCTCACATCCACTTTCCGATGCAGAGTGGTAGTGATCGGATTTTGAAGGCGATGCGTCGCCCGTATAAGAATGAGAAATTCCTGACGATCTGTGACAAGATGAAAGCAGCCCGTCCGGATCTCGCAATTACGACCGATATTATCGTAGGTTTTCCCACTGAGACCGAGGACGATTTTCAGGATACCATTGATTGCGTTCAGCATGTGGGATTCGACAATAGTTTTATCTTTCGCTATTCGAAACGGAAAGACACTCCCGCGGCGGAGATGGACGGGCAGTTGAGCGAGTCGGTAAAGGAGGAGCGAAATCAACGTCTGCTGAAGGTTCAGGACGAGATCACGAAGGCCAAGCATGAGAAATTGATAGGCACGACCCAGACGATTTTGTGTGAGGGGCCGAGCAAGACCAACAAGGAGCGTTTAAGTGGCCGAACGAGCCAGAACAAGATTGTCATCTTTGACGGAGATGCCGAAAGGATGACAGGCGAGATTTTGGATGTGAAAATCGAGGATTCGACCGGATTTACCCTCTACGGGACACCGGAAATCATGTGATGGAATCGGACCTTTGGGCTTTACCCTCTAGGGAGTTGCTCTAGCTTGGCGGCGCATGAATGGCGGACCCCATCCTTATCAGGAATTATCTCTTAGTAGCACCGGAATGGTGCTGGGGATTGTTTTGTCGGCACTATACGTGATTTGCCTCTTCAAATCCGAAGCTTCAATGGCTTGGGCGAAGAAGGCGCATCGGAATCACCAGGCTGGCACTTATGCCATGGCGATCGGAATGGTTTGGTTCTGGTTGTTGGTCGCGCCGAATGTGAAGGGGTCACTTTCATTTATGGGGTCCCTATCGATGGATCTTGGTGAGTTCACCAAATTGAAACCTTATCTCCAGCTGGGAGTCCCTTTGTTCTGTGTTGGGATGATCATGTATGTGAGGGAGTTTTTGTTCGTGCGTGGCTTAGGGCTTTGTCTTTTAATGGCAGCGGCTCCGATTCTCTATGCGGCAGATTTTGAGACGGCATCGATGAGAGTGCTTATGCCGTTGGTAGCCTATGGAATGATTATTAAAGGTCTCTTCTATGTCGGAATGCCTTACCTCTTCCGCGATGGAGTGAGTTGGGCTACGGCGACGAAGGGTCGCTGGAAGGTGCTCTCTTCGATCGGGTTGGCGTTGGGCCTGGTGATTTTAGGATGCTCACTCACAGTTTGGCGTGGCTATTGATCGGATCATGACCCCGCCCTGGTATGTTCTGGGGCACCAAAATCCTGATGCGGATGCGATCTGCGCGGCGATAGGGCATGCGGCATACCTCAAGGCTCTGGGTGAGTCTGATGTGGTGGCGGCACGTTGCGGCGTGGTTCCTCCGCGAGTGAAGATTGTTTTGGAGAGAGCGGGGTTGGAAGCTCCGCCCCTGGTCGATGACGTTCGGCCGACGGCGGGGTCGATTAGTCGCAAGAGCGTCGTGGCGGTGAGGCAGGATGACACTTTCCTGATGGCTTATCGGTTAATGGTCGATCACGGCGTAAGGGCGGTTCCGGTTTTGAATAATGGCGGAGAGATTCGCGGATTGTTGCACTTTTTAGATTTGTTGCAGTTACTTCTTCCGCCAGCGACTGATGGTCGGGATGTGAAGCTTCTCCGGGCGAGTCTCGAGAATATTGCAGCGACTCTCGGAGCCAACGACCAGTTTGGTGCTGACTGTATTAACGAGGAAGAAGATCTCATCATGATGGTCGGAGCTTCCAGTCAGGATACCGTGAAGCGGCGTCTGCAAGTGGCCAAGGAAGAGGGAAATGTTCACCAATATATGGTGATTTGCGGAGATCGCCCGGTGGTGCATCAACGAGCGGTTGAGTATGGTGCGAGAGCTTTGCTTGTGACGGGAGGTTATTCGCCAGATCCCGAACTCGCAGCACGCGCCAAGGAGGAGGGGATTGTCATATTATGCACTCCGCACGATACGGCAACTGCGGTAAAGTTGGCGCTTTGTGCCCGAAAGGTGCGCAATATTATTAGCGACGATTTCATGGCGCTGGCTTCTAACCGGGTGGTGAGCCGCTTCAGTAAGGAAGTGTCAGATTCAGATCAGGACCTCTTTCCCGTCGTCGAGGCAGGAACAAGGAGATTGATGGGCGTCTTTTCAAAATCCGACCTGGTTGATCCGCCTCGAACCCGGCTTTCTCTGGTCGATCACAATGAATTTTCACAGGCTGTTAAAGGCGGGGAGGAAGCCAAGATTATCGAAATTCTGGATCACCACCGCTTGTCGGGGGATTTGACGACGCGTGATCCGGTCCGCTTTATCAATGAGCCGGTCGGGAGTTCGTCAACGATTGTGGCCCGTCGTTTTCGGGAAAAGGGATTAGAGCCGGACGCTTCAGTGGCGCTTTGCCTTTGTGCGGGGTTGGTGTCGGATACCTTGAACCTGACGTCGCCAACGACCACGGAGGTGGATCGCGAGATGCTAAGATGGCTCTCAGCCCTGGCTGGTGTTGATGCGGATGAGTTTGCAGAGGCTTTCTTTGCTTCCGGTTCTCTTTTGCTTCATGCGGATGCCAAGGCAATCGTGGGGACAGATCGGAAGGAATTTAATGAAGAGGGAGTCTTCCTCAGCCTTTCTCAAGTTGAAGAAACAAGCTTCAAAGGTCTTTCCAATCGAAAGGATGAATTGGTGGAAGAATTGGAGCGATTGCGCAACGATAAGGGATATGCTTTGTGTGCGCTTATGGTGACGGATATTCGTCGTCACGACAGTACGATTCTTGCGGTTGGACACGACAATTTGTTGATGAAGCTTCCCTTTGACAGGGTGGCAACGACAGAGTTCTCCGCTCCAGGTGTCGTATCTCGTAAGAAGCAGCTTTTCCCGGCGGTTTGTGAAGCGATCCGACGGATGGGCTAGGATTGTCTCCAGCGTGCGATTTGAGCTCGTACGTTCTCGACGGACGGAGCACCGGGATTAGTTCGGACGGCAAGAGCTCTGGCAAGGGAGAAGACAGAGGAGGCGTCACTGGTGAACGTTGGATCCACTTTTGTTAGGTCAAGTTGATCAAGTGGTGTCTTGGTGGCGACGGCTTCGGCGACGGCTTTGCCGACTAATTCATGGGCGCTTCGAAATGGCACGCCTTGTTTGACGAGCCAGTCGGCGAGATCAGTTGCAAGAAGCATGGGGTCGGATGAGGCAATTTGGCAGGCTTCGGTGTTAATTTCCATTGCTGCGACCATTTCGGTGTTCACCTTGAGGGCGATTGTGAGTGTGTCTATTGAGTCGAAGAGAGGTTCCTTGTCTTCCTGTAAATCCCGGTTGTAGGTAAGTGGGAGTCCTTTGAGGGCTGTGAGAACAGAGACGAGGTTGCCATAGAGTCGTCCGGATTTTCCGCGGGTGATCTCGCAAATGTCAGGATTTTTCTTCTGCGGCATCAGGGATGATCCGGTGGTGTGGGCATCGGAAAGGGTCACAAACCCAAATTCCGCCGAACTCCAGAGGATGAGATCTTCGGAAAGCCGGGAAAGGTGCGCGCCGCAGAGTGCGAAGTTGAAAAGAAGCTCGGCGAGGTAATCCCGGTCGGATATGGCATCCATGGAATTTGTCGTCACGCCATCGAATCCCAGCTCCCGGGCAATAGCTTCTCGATCAAGGTTAATCGTGGAGCCTGCCAGGGCTCCCGATCCGAGCGGACAGATGTTGACCCGCTTGCGCGTGTCGACGAGACGTTCCTTGTCCCGGACCAGCATCTCCACATAGGCGAGGAGGTGATGGCCGACCGTGACGGGTTGTCCCCGTTGAAGGTGGGTGTAACCGGGGAAAATGGTATCGGAGTGCTTGTCAGCCTGATCGAGGAGGGCGGATTGAAAATCACTTAAGAGATCCAGAAGGTTGTCGATGGCGGAACGACAGTAGAGGCGGGTGTCGGTCGCAACCTGGTCGTTCCGGGACCGCGCCGTGTGAAGCTTTCCTCCTGCGGTCCCTATCCGCTCGGTGAGCGCGGACTCGATGTTCATGTGAATGTCCTCGAGCTCGGTCGAAAACTCAAATTTCCCTTCGCTGATTTCCTTCTCAATTTCCCTAAGACCGTTTTCAATTTGGGAGAACTCGTTTTCATCCAGAATTCCCGCATTCACTTGGGCGCGGGCGTGGGCGATCGATCCGGCGACGTCGTGCGGGTAAAGACGCCAATCGTATGAGATTGATTCGCCATACTGTTGCAGGAGATCAGCGGTTGCTTGAGAAAATCGGCCCTTCCACATGTTGGGGTGAGTCTTGGTCGTTGTGCGGTGAGATTCAAGCCCCGACCGAGCGGATGGGGTTAAAAAATCAAATGATCGTTGATTCAGTTTACGATTGTATTATCATTTACTCGATATGAATGATTCTGCACCTCCTAGTCCGATGAGCGCCGCAGGAAAGGTGGCTCCGCCCGCTGGCGGGGCCTCTCCAAAGAAGATCCCCAAGCCTCCGCAACCGCTGCGTTCTTCGATTCCTCCGTTGCTAAAAGTTGAGGAGAAAGTGGATACATCCGAAGCTGTTTCGATTCTAAAGCAAGCTGCTCAAGAGACCTTAAAATCATCCCAGGTCGTAAAAAACC
>JAKMEV010000218.1:0-3244 GCA_022425785.1 Akkermansiaceae bacterium
CTGGGAGCGTAACTCTGCCCAGGCAAAGGACACAAAAGGAGGGAAAAAACGATCAACCGAAATACCATTTCACCCAATCTTCTACACAATTCATCACGCAACCCGCGAGCAGAATCGCCCTAACTCAACCCTCCACGACGCCTCATGACCCATTCCGTGGTCAGGAAAAGTGCCAGCAATCCGAAGATCAACCATCGATCCCACAGGGATGTTTCCCTGAGCTCCTCTCTGGTTTCTTCCTCTGTGACAAAGAGATCAGCCAGATTTCCTTCCCCATCGAAAACCCGCCCGCCGGACATTTGGGCCACGCTTTCAAGAAGTGGAAGATTTAACGTCGTCTCGGAGAGCTCCACCGCACTCAGAGAGCCCACCACCCGAAAATTAGTCAAAAGCTCATCCTCAACGGTGTCACCATTTAGAAAAATCTCGTAGTTTCCCGGCTTCCGGAATGGTCCCGCCAAAGCCGTGTGTAGTCCATTAGAATCCTCGCGGTAAGAAAGATCAACAGTCGTTGTTTGCCCGGACTCATGGCGAACTTCGGCAGTCAACGAACTATCGTCAATGGGATTTAACGATTCATCCCGAAGGCGGGCCATAATGCGGACTTCATCGTCTCCGGTGTAAGTCAGCTGGTCAGTCCCCAAACGAGCTTTGTTGTTCCCCGAACGGAGATTCGGCCCGGCGCCCCAACGCACCAACTGTCCCCAAAAACGGTGATGATAAACATCGCCGACACCTTCCCGCAATCTCCAGGTACGATCGGTGAGAAGTATCGCAACTTTCCCTTTACCTGTTTGGCGGGTAACCAAAAGAGCATTTTGAGCTTCGCGCTCCCGTCGTTTAGCAACTTCGATGAGCGCGGCATCGAGAGACGCGGCAGAATTCACCGTCCGCTTGGCCTTATCAACACTTTCGGCATGTAGAAGGACTTCGGCCCCTCCTTTCAGACCTTTCACGGGGTGACGCCAGCGAAGCTCTGGGAACCGCTCCCAGAGTTGCTCATTCCTCATCTGCCCTTCAACCTGCGCGGTTACCGGATGGGTTCGCCCGGTGTTTGTCAGAGCGAATTTAAAGGTGCCATCACTTCCAAAATAGGTCCGCTTGGACACTTCGTAGTCAACAGGCACCAAACGCTGTGCGACCTCCGATTCGTAAGCATGTGGCATCGACTGTGGCCCAGCCACCATAATCAATAAAGCCGCACGATTGCGGACACAGCTCGAAATAATCTCCCACTGCTCATTGGTGATCACATCCCGGCCCACATCGCCAAGAATGATCACGTCAAATTTTCGCCACTCCTCCTCTGTTTCAGGAAGAGCCGTTGCATTCGCTTCTCCGAAGGGACGACTCGCGGAAGCCACCACTCTCTTCGCTGATTGTCCGGAAATACGATCCGGCTCCATGAGAACGGACTGTAGATGGATCGACTGATCACGCCCGTAGAAGAGATTGCGTAAATAACGGAACTCCCACCTCGGAGTTTGATCAATCAACAGCACGTTGGTTCGGGCATCACTCACCACAGTTTGAAATCCCCATTCGTTATTATTATCGAAGGTTTCATTCTCCAGACCGTTCAACACAACCCGGTATTCCCCGATACCACCCTCTTCGGGAAGGTGACGAAATTTCACTTCTTCACGGTGATTGTCTTGGGGAATGGAAATTTGCCGCGAGTCGATTTTCTCATCGCCGGAATATAAATCCACCGTCGCTTTCTTCCCGCGATAACCATTAAACTTCAACGAGGTCGCCACCCGGATTCGATCCCCAAGATAAACTGCATCAGGTGATTTTACCGAAATAATCGACGCATCCTTCGGCGGAATTTCACTTCCAATTGGAATCACCGCAATTGGTGCATCGAGAATTCCAAAACGCCGCGCAGCGTCGTCAACACTGCCTGGACGGTTGTGACGACCATCACTCAACATAACCACCCCTGCCAGCTGATCGGGCGGCACTTGCTCTAGAACACACTCCAATGCGCCGGCAATATCCGTGGCCTGATCCCATCCTTCAACGGCATCGTCATCTTCCATCAACGCCCGTCGTGCCGCGCGAACTGTTCGAACTCCGACTTTTCCATCCAGCGCCTCAACAACACCACTTCCAGCCAAAATCTCTTCCGCTAATTCCTGACGTGTCTTGGTCGCTCCCTCATCAATCAAATGCATCGACGCCGAATCATCTATCAAGAGAACAATCTCACGGCGTATCTCACGATCAACATAGCGGCTCCAAACCGGCTCCAGTAAAATCCAACATAACAAGAGAAGCTGGGAGATCCTCAATGCCACCAACCAGCGCCCTCGTTTCTCCCCGACAGCTTCCCGCTCGTAGCGATAAGACCACAAAATAAGCTCTGCCCCCAGCGCGCCGATCAGGGGAACACTCCACTGAGGCCAATCGGGACTCAGATCAAGCCAGCGATTCAATAAGATTACCAGGCCCCAAAACAGGCCGAACATCACTGCTCCTCGCAAAATCACCCTCATCGGACTCCTCCTTTCGTTTGAGCTACTGATTTCGAAAACTCAATCGGAACCTCATCGCGTTTTTCAAAATCAACCCTAACCTCTTCACCCGCTCTTCGTGATTTTGAAACCCAGCGGGCAAGCAAGCCTTCCAAGAAAAATAGAACTAGAGCAGCAATCGCAATGACCTTCCAAATCTCCCGTCCAAAACCTTCGCCACGCAGAACCGAAAGCATGTTGTCAATCGAGCCCAATTCCATCAAATCAATCTCCCGCTTGATCAAATTACGGTCATCATCGTTCCAACGGTCGAATCGACTTTCACCACCTTCACGTTTTACAACCAAGGGAAGCGTCTCTTTACCATCGACATCGGAGCGCATACCAGCCGGCACCTCAAGTTGATACCGCCCAGGAAGGGCTGACCCTTCCACCTCAAGCAGACGACCTCTCCGCCCCTGCGTCGCAGCGACATCTCTCTCCCGTCCTTTGGGGTCGAGCGCCCTTGAGGTTGCCAGGACGACATCTTCATCATCTTCCATAACCGCCAGGAAGGCCGAAGCCGGAACAATTTCAGAAACCCGGTCCGGACGCTTCCAACTCAATGACACGAACGCCTCCCCCGAATCTTCTCGATATTCGGCCCGGAATGGCACGATCTCTCCCGCCACTAAATTAATTTTCTTGGAACGTCTCGCCCCCCCCTCCCCTTTAAGAACCTCATCGCCGTCAAGCCACATCTTAAATTCGTCATCAACGATCGC
>JAKMEV010000285.1:0-8030 GCA_022425785.1 Akkermansiaceae bacterium
ACCTTGGGCGTTGAGGGCTTTCGAGAGGATTCGGGCGGTGGATGTTTTTCCGGTGCCGCGGGGGCCGACGAAGAGGTAAGCGTGGGCAAGACGTTCCTGCTCGATGGCATTACGCAGGGTTTGGACAACGTGATCCTGTCCGAGGACGTCGTCGAAGGTGCGGGGACGGTATTTTCGTGCAAAGACCTGATAGCTCACGCGGACGAGTGTAGAGAGGAATGAGAGTTTGTCATGACAGAGTTTTGGAAATAGCTTCTGGCCCATGAACGCGGAGAAATTAGCGTCTTACGAGCGGTGTCGAGAGAAGGTGCGGGTGCTCTGTGAGGGGGAGACGGACGAGATTGCTTTGATGGCCTCGGTAATCGGGGTATTGCACTCGGAAATGGCGGGCTTTTTCTGGACGGGATTTTACCGGGTGGTCGGTGAAGAGCTCGTGATCGGTCCTTATCAAGGTTCGGTGGGATGTTTGCGGATTGCCTTGGGACGAGGTGTTTGTGGCATGGCAGCGGAGACCGGAAAAACCCTGGTGGTGCCGGATGTGCATGAATTTCCGGGGCATATTGCCTGTGATGCCCGATCGCAGAGTGAAATTGTCATTCCGGTAAAAAATGCCGATGGGCGGCTGATTGCCGTTCTGGACGTTGATTCTGAGCTTTTGGGAAACTTCGATGAGGTGGATCAAAGCCAGCTGGAAGGGTTAATTGCGCATGTTTTTGGGGACTTGTCCGACTAATCCCGACGCGCAAAGCAGCTCAGTCCAACAATTCACAAATCTTGCACTCTTTTTGAGATATTTAAGAGAGAGGAAAGACTTTCGCCTTGCTCGGACTCGCCTATAGTTCCCCCAATGGCTGGCAAACCGACTAAGAAAGCAGCGAAAAAAGTGGCGAAGAAAGCGGCTAAAAAAGCAGCGAAGAAGAAGGGCAAGGAAGTGGATATGACTTCCGGTTACGCCAAGACCCGCAAGAGCCTGATTGCGCGCCTGGAGAATTGGGAGGACCAACGGACGTGGGAAGAATTTTACCAGACCTACTGGAAGCTCATCTACTCGGTAGGAATCAAAGCCGGATTGCGTCAGGACGAGGCCTTTGATGTGGTGCAGGAGACGATTCTTTCTATTGCCAAGCAGAGTAAGAAGAATCTCTATGATCCCAAACAGGGTTCCTTCAAGACCTGGCTCATGAACATGACGCGGTGGCGCATCAACGATCAGTTCCGGAAGCGAAAGAAAGATACCGCAATGCCCGGAGGGGGATGGGAGGACGACCGCAAGACGGCGATTATTGACCGATTTGAGGATCCCAAGGGAGATCTTCTCGAGCGGATGTGGAGCGTGGAGTGGCAGAAGAATATTGCAGACATGGCTCTCACCAAGGTGAAGGCCCAGGTCTCGCCGAAGCAGTATCAGATTTTCGATTACTATGTAATCAAGCAGTGGGACGCGAAAAAAGTTCAGGATCACCTTGGAGTCAGCATGGCTCAGGTATACCTTGCCAAGCATCGCGTCGGCGCGGTGTTGAAGAAGGAATTGGCCAAGCTCGAGAAGGATGCAAAAAAAGATCAGGCCTGATCCGATCATTCCGGATCACGAAGTCTTCCGAAAAATCGGAGGCGGATCTTATGGCGAGGTATGGCTCGCTCGCGGTGTCACCGGAGCGATGCGTGCTGTCAAGGTAGTCTATCGCGAAGACTTCAGCGACGACCGGACTTTTGAGCGGGAATTTCAGGGCATTCTTAAATTTGAGCCGATCTCCCGGGACCACCCGGGCTTTGTGAATGTCCTGCACGTCGGTCGGTCCGATGGGGCCTCGCCCTTTTATTACTACGTGATGGAGTTGGGCGACGACGCTCATTCCGAGGGTGAGATCAATTTGGTCGAGTATGAACCGCGGACCTTGCGCACTGATACCAAGCGGGCGGATGGGGATCCTCTGGATACTGATTTCTGTGTTGAGACTGGGCGGATTTTGGCGGAGGCGTTGGCCGAATTGCATGCGCGTGGATTGACCCACCGCGATGTTAAACCGTCGAATGTTATTTTTGTCGAGGGCAAGGCCAAGCTGGCGGATGTCGGCCTGGTGGCGACGACCGATCAACGGACTTTTGTGGGGACGGAAGGATTCGTGCCGCCGGAGGGTCCGGGCTCGGAGCAGGCTGACATTTATAGTCTGGGGAAAGTGCTCTACGAAATGGTGACCGGGATGGATCGACTTCAGTTTCCCGAATTGCCCGAAGAGGGTCCGCCGGAAGAGCAACGTAAGAAGTGGATTCGCTTGAATCGGGTCATTTGCGATATCTGCGAACCGCGAATTTCCAAGCGTGTGATCCAGACTGGTGAGGAGCTGGCCTCGGCCTTGGCGCGCCTTGAGGAAGGGAAAAATGTTAAGAAGAAAGTTTCACCGATTCTTGTTCCGGCATTGCTGATTTTAACGATCGGGGCGGTCCTTGGGTGGAGCATTTGGCTGGAGAAAACTTGGGGGACTCTTGTGGTCGAAGGAGAGCCGATGCCTCCTAGTGTAGTGAATGTGAAGATTCTCAGTAAACCGGATCAGGTGCCGGTGTACGATGCTCTGACTGGTGAAGCATTGGGAGTGACCCAATTTAGTTTGCTTCGGGAGGAGCACGAAGTAGTGCGCCTGGTTCTACGGAAGAAAGGATTTCATGACCTGCCTCTGGAGATCGTGGTGAATAATGATGATCAATCGCTCTCGATGATTGTCACAGGGGAGATGGAGCGCTCCCCTCCCGAGAAAGACGAGGTATGGATGGGGCCGCTGGGCGTGAAATACCTCCCGGAAAACGATAGCCATAAAAGTGCCCATGTAGGGATCACAGAGTGGGCGATCTTTCGGCGGGAAGTTGATCCGAAACTGAAGGATCCAAAATTAAAGCCTCATGTTTTCCGCTCTACAGATGGCGGCCGGATTCGTGACATCGTGGCTGTTTCCGAGGAAAGCGCCGTAAGGTATGCCGAGTGGTTGACTGAGAAGGCGATTCTGGAGGGGTTTTTGCAGGAGCGATTTGCCGAGGAAAAAGACTTCGCCGGAAACCGTGAATTTGTCTCCGACTATGGTCACAGTTTTCCGGTTGAGCTTCTCAGCAAGCAAGCGAGGGAGGCTGGACTGTATCCATTCCAGTGTGAAGTTAGAGTGATTCCCTACGCGATTCTGGAAGTGTTTTCCGATCCGTCTGGGGCAGACGTCTTTATCGATGGGCGATACGAAGGAATCACTCCCTGGAAAGGTTCGGTTCCTCCCGGACAGGTTGAAGTGATCTTGGAACTCGACGGATACGAGAGTCGAGCGGTGAATCCTGTCTTGGAAGATAAGGGGGAAGAGAAAGTGGACGAGAAACTCAAAAAAGATGCCAGTGTGGAATGGGATCAGCCTTGGTCTAATAGCTTGAAAATGAAGTTTGTTCCGCTTGGAGAGGGTGAGGATCTCATGGTCTGCATTTGGGAAACCCGCAGTGGCGACTTCGAGCAATGGACGAAAAGCGATGAGTTTGCCGAATTCGTGATCGCGAATTCCGAACCTTCCTGGCAATTCGCGATTGATGATAATAAGGAAGTGCCGGTGTCCAATGTCAATCGCGCTGAATGCCAGGCCTTCTGTGAATGGCTGACCAAGTCAGAGCAAGGAACCCGTCTGAAGGAGGGCGATCACTATCGGCTTCCCACTGATGCGGAGTGGAGTAGGATGGTGGGCTTGGTTGAGGAAAAAGAAGCTCCTTACCTGCGAGAGGGGGAGTTGGTGAATGAGGGGCGATATCCCTGGGGCTTGGTTTGGCCGCCTGCTGATCGATCTGGAAACTACGCGGACATTACGGCGTCAGACGGAGAATACACGCCCATCGATGAAAGTATCGAGGACTACAATGATAGTTTTGAATTGCTGGCTCCGGCTGGCAAATTTGAGGCGAACAATTTGGGTGTGTTCGATCTAGGCGGGAATGTTCGCGAGTGGGTTTCCGACCAATACAAAGAAGGCGATGTATACGGTGTCTTGCGGGGTGGAGGATTTAAAAGCTACCAACCAAATCATCTAGAGTTGAGATTTCGCGATATCGTGGAGCCCGAAGAGCGTGGGATTACCAATGGCTTCAGAGTAGTTCTTGCGCGTGAGTCGTTGGAAGAATTGATTGAAGTAGAAGAAGACGAAACTGAAAAAGACAATGGTGGAAATTAAAATCAACTATGACGGCCAGCTTCGCTGTGTGGCGAAACACGGACCTTCATCGAGTGCCCTCGAGACCGATGCTCCGGTGGATAACAAGGGGAGGGGTGAGAGTTATTCTCCCACCGATCTTGTCGCGACGGCTCTGGGAACTTGTATGGCCACAATCATGGGGATTGTTGCGGATCAAAAAGGAATCGATTTGGTTGGACTGAAGATCGTAGTGGAGAAAGAAATGTCTTCGAATTTACCTCGAAGAGTATCGGTTCTGCATCTTCAGATCGATGTGCCGGTCAGCGAAGATCATCCTGATAAAGAAGCGCTTGTGCGGGGAGCGTTAAACTGTCCCGTGCAACACAGTATCCATCCGGATATCGATGTTCGGGTTGCTTGGTCTTGGGCTGAATGAAATTCTGCGATGCAGGCACAAAAAAAGCGAGCTGATGCCCGCTTTTTGAGTTTTTTAAGCTGTCGTCCTAAGCCGCGTTGAAACGGCGCTTTTTCATGACGGGGTCTTTGGTTCCGTCGACCACGTCTTTGGAAATGGTGACTGATTCGATGTCTTCCTTGGAGGGAACTTCGAACATGATATCGAGCATAAGACCTTCGAAGATGGAGCGCAGCGCACGGGCGCCGGTGCCTCGTTCGATGGCTTGTTGGGCGAGTGCTTTCAAGGCCTCCTTGGGAACCTTTAGCTTCACGTCGTTCATGGAAAGCTGCTTTTGATACTGCTTGAGAAGAGCGTTCTTGGGTTCGGTGAGAATCTTGACGAGTTCTTCCTTCGTTAGTTTGCGAAGCGAAGAAATCACCGGGAGACGTCCGATGAATTCGGGGATGAGACCGAAGTGAAGTAGGTCTTCCGGTCGGGCTTTTTTGAGGAGGGCGATTTCCTCTTCCTCTTCGCTAATATTTTCCTGATTAGTGAAACCTAGAACGCGTTTTCCGAGGCGGCGACGGACGATGTCTTCCATGCCGACAAATGCACCTCCGCAGATGAAGAGGATCTTCTCGGTGTTGACCTGAATGTATTCCTGTTGCGGGTGCTTGCGTCCTCCCTGAGGGGGGACGTTGCAAGTGGAGCCTTCGAGGATTTTGAGAAGTGCTTGTTGAACACCCTCTCCGGAGACATCACGGGTGATGGAGACGTTTTCGGTTTTGCGTCCGATCTTGTCGATCTCATCGACGTAAATAATACCACGTTCGGCGCGGTCGACATCGAAGTCGGAAGCCTGGAGGAGACGAAGGATGATGTTCTCGACATCTTCGCCAACATAACCCGCCTCAGTGAGCGTGGTGGCATCGACGATGCAAAAGGGAACGTCAAGAAGGCGGGCGAGAGTTTTGGCAAGAAGAGTTTTGCCGGAACCGGTTGGTCCAAGCAGGAGGACGTTGGATTTCTCAATCTCAACATCGCGGAATTCGTCGTCGGCAATCTCGTGTTGGCGGAGTCGCTGGTAGTGATTGTAGACTGCGACGGAGAGAACCTTTTTTGCGTCGTCCTGGCCAATGACGTAGTCGTTGAGATACTCGCAAAGTTCGGCGGGAGTAGGGATGCCCTCCTCGAGAATCGGGCTGGCGTCATCGAGACTGCTGTCGCCGTCGCCGCCGGCCAATTCCTTTCGTAGAATGGTGGAGCAGACGTCGATGCATTCGTTACAAATATAGACGCCAGGTCCGGCAATCAACTTTTTGACCTCCGAGTGGCTTTTGCCACAGAAGGAACACATGGTGAGGTTTGATGCGCGTGCCATTGGTAATTGGTTGCTGTTTTCTGGTGGAACCTAGCATAAAAGGGAGCTCTGTCCCGCCCAATTATTGGGCATCCTGAGTAAGGCGAGTCAGAGGTTTCCGGGGCTCGAAAGCCGGTCGGTGTTTTGTGTTTCCCATAGTGTTGGAGAAGGGATATCCCTGTTCGCGGTTGATTCGAGGGGCTCTCGATGAAATGGTGACCTGCCATAGGGCGATGAATCAGGTTCAGATTCTGCGTCTGATTAATGAGAATCGGATGCTGGAGTGATGTGATGCCACATGGTGGGATCAAGTTCCCCGAGAGTGCTACTTAGGAGACCCTCTGCGTCAGCATTGTCCTTGAGAATAGCGAAGACGGTGGAGCCGGAGCCGGACATCATGGCGGCTTCGGTTTCGGGTCGCTCCAGAAGGAATTGTTTGAGTTCGGCGAGGAACTGAAACTTTTCGAAGACGGGGCGTTCTAGGTCGTTAGCGAGAATTTGGTCGCAAGCAGTTTGTTCATTGTAAGAGACTCCTGGGAGTTCGCGTGATTCTTTCCATCGGGAGTAAGCCCAGGGTGTGGGAATGCTGAAAGCGGGTTTGAAGAGGAGGATGCGTCGATTCCAATCGAGTTGGGTAGGTTCAATAATCTCGCCGCGTCCACGACACCAGCAGGGAGCTTGGTAGAGGAAGAGGGGAATGTCTGAGCCGAGTCGACCAGCCCATTCGGCGAGGGTATCGAGGGGGATGTCCGCTTTGGTGAGTTCGTTGAGAGCGAGAAAGGTGTGCGCGGCATCGGAGCTGCCGCCCCCGAGTCCAGCTCCGTGCGGGGTGTGTTTGGTAAGATCGATCTCGTAAGGGCAGGCAAGGCCGCTTTCCTTTTCAAAAAGACGAAGGGCGCGGGAGATAAGATTGCTTTCGTCGGTCGGAATGCCGGGGGTGGTGCAGTGGAGGGAGAATTGATCGCTTTCGGTGAAGGTGAGTTCGTCGGCAAGGCTCTCAATGGGAAGAACGAGTGTTTCAAGTTCGTGAAATCCATCGTCTCGTTTACCGGTGATGCGGAGGGAGAGATTGATTTTGGCGGGAGCGGAGACTGTCATGATGGAAGAATTCCGAGTAAGGCGAGCATACGGCCGGTGTTTCCTTTCTCGACGCGATAGGAATAGTAACGCTCGAGATTGGAAGCGGTACAGAGATTTTTATCGTGGTAATTTTCTGCAGAAATACCAGCGGCGAGGGCTTGTTCGCGGATTGTGGAGGCGAAGTCGATTTCGTAGTGGGGAGGTCTGATGCAGGGTGCGAGGACGGCGATGAGGTCGGCGGGGTTGCTGTCGAATTCTTGCGTCATTCTCTCGATGGCTTGACCGGTGATGTTGGCTTCAGTTCCTTTTTTTCCGGAGTGGAGGAGGGCGATCGCTTTGCTTCGTTGGTCGACGAGATAAACCGCTCCGCAGTCGGCGACGTGAATACCAAGGAGGGTTCCCGGCCTGTTGCTGATCAGTCCGTCGGCCCCGTCGGAGATCAGTGGGGTGTCCGGAGTGACGGTGATGATTTTCGGTCCATGAACCTGCTCGGCGAGGTGGGTGGAGGTGTAGCCCAATTTTAATGCGGCGAGCGCATGGTGGGGGAGGAGTTTGGAAAGGGTTTCCTCCTTGTTGGTCGAGGTGGGGATGCCCGGGACCCGTTCCACGAAATCAGCGCAGACACCCTCGATGTTTATCAGGGGGTTCAAAAAGAAAGACGCTTCCTCCACGCACGAAGCGTAGCGGAAGCGTCCCTGCTTCGCCAAGTTTCCAAGGCGGCAATCGGGAAGTTTTTCCTTAATGGAGGTCTTTGCCAATGATGGCGTCGTTAGCGACGGCTACCGACTGGGCTTCTTCATCGTCCATGTCTGCCATGATGGAGGAGAGTTCGGAAGCGATGTGTCCACGCATCGTTGAAACGATGGCGCTTCCCTCGGAAGTGATGCGGACCATGATCTTGCGGCGGTCCTCCGCAGCGTGCACGCGCTCGACGAAGCCCAGCTTTTCGAGGCGGTCAACAAGACCGGTGGCAGCAGCGGTAGAATGACCCATTTTCTTGGCGATGGCTGACATGGTCAGGTAATCTTCGCTGGAGAGGTAAGTC
>JAKMEV010000289.1:0-18217 GCA_022425785.1 Akkermansiaceae bacterium
TTGGGACTCTTACCCCGGTGGCCCAGGACGGAAACCCTTCTCCCCGCCTCTTCCGTCTTCCCGAGCACCAGGCTCTCATCAACCGAATGGGCTTCAACAACCCCGGCATCGAGCAAGGCATCATCAATCGCCAGCAGTCAAAAATCTTCAAAGGAATTGTCGGCATCAACATCGGTAAAAACAAGGTGACGCCTAACGAACTGGCCAACGACGACTACGCCATCGCCTTCGAAAAGTCCTACTCCTCCGCAGACTACATCACCGCGAACTTCTCTTCGCCCAACACTCCCGGCCTGAGAGACCTACAGTCCGAAGGTGCCGCCGGGCTCCTCTTGAAAACTCTCAAGGATCTTCAATCAAAACTCCACAAAGAGACCGGAAAATACGTCCCCTTCGCACTCAAAGTCGCACCCGACCTCGATGAAGAACAGATCTCCGGACTTTCCAAAGTCTTCCGCGATGGCGGACTCGATTTCCTGATCGCAACCAACACCACAATCGCGCGTGACGCTGTGAAGGGACACAAAAACGCACATGAGGCCGGCGGGCTTTCCGGAGCGCCACTCACCGAACATTCCACCGACGTCATCGCCAAATTCCACGAAGAACTCGGACCGGACATCCCCATCATCGGAGCGGGGGGAATCTTCTCAGCCGAAGACGCCCTCGCCAAAAAGAAAGCAGGCGCATCACTGGTGCAGCTTTACACCGGGTTCGTTTATCGCGGACCCGCTTTGATTCACGAGATCATCAAGGCCTGGTAGCACTACTGACCAGCCTTCACGGTCCGATCTTTGCTCTTTCCCTCTTTTCCAGACAGCTGTCTTTGTAGGAAAGTTTTCACCGCTTCTGTCACCGAGGGACCAAACCCATTTCCGTGTCCTCCTCCCTCAACGGTAAGCAGCACGGAGCTGACACCCGCCTTATCAAGAGCCTCGTCAAAAGCTTTCCCCTGCACGTAGGGCACCAATCGATCCTTCGTTCCATGAACTGTGAGAATGGGAGCGTCGTTTTTCGAAACCTGATATCCCGGCGAGGCTTGTTTTGCCTTTTCGGTGATTTCGGAAACCTTGCCTCCCAATAGCCTTCCTTCCGGCGAATCGGGCGCATCATGATTCATGACACTGCCCTGGGAGTCCATTTTCACGAAGTCCGTGGGACCAAAAAAGTTCACCACACATTTCACACCTGTCTTCGTCTTGCTATGCGGACCAAGCGTCCCATCATAGATCATTTCATTCTGAGTCGTTCCCAAAAGGCACACCAAATGACCACCTGCCGAACTACCCCAGACCGCAATTCTATCCGAGTCCAAGCCATACTTCTTAGCATTCGACCTCACAAATCTCAACGCGGCCTTGCAATCATGAATCTGGGCCGGCCACTGCGCTTCCTGCGTCAAACGATACCCAACCGAAACTACCGCATACTTCCCCTCCGCCACCCGCAAGACCCTACCCGCGCTCCTCTTACTTCCCTGACGCCAGGCCCCGCCATGAATCCATATTACCACGGGAACCGGCCCATCGGTCTTTTCAGGTAGATACAAGTCGAGCATCTGCCTGGGGTTGCCATTTCCGACATAGTCCAAATTCGAGACCTTCTTCACTTGGGCACTCGCTACCGACAAAACCACGACAGAGAGAATTGTGAGACACCTGATCATGAGGAAACTCTCTCATTTCATTTTTCTTTTGTCATCCTCTTCTCACCCTCACTCTGCCATATTCTCAATCCTATGGCAGGAAAGCATCAACTCACCAAGAGGCACATCGATGAAGTAATGGCTGATCGAAATGTTGACGAACTCCGAAACCAACTTACCCCCAATCTGGTAGACCTACCCAAACTCCTTCCAGCCTCTGCAAAAACAACACGTGAGCGGGTTGATCAAGTCTGGGAACGCATCGAAGGACCACCTCATCTGAAGTCAGCTCTCCTTGATAACACGAGTAACGATGATCTCGCCGCTTATTCCGGGAACATTGAAAACCTCATTGGATCACTTCAAATCCCCATCGGGATTGCCGGAGCTCTTCGCGTCAACGGCCTTTTCGCCAAGGGCGACTATCATATCCCCATGGCCACCACCGAAGCCGCCCTGGTGGCGAGTTACCATAGGGGCATTTCCCTCATTACCGAATCCGGAGGCTGCTCCGCCATGCTCGTCAACGAATCGCTCACCCGCTCACCGTCATTTGCCTTTTCCGACATGGCCACCGCCGGAGAATTTGTGCTCTGGGCCATGGCTGAGATCACTTCATTTCGAAAGATTGTCACGACGACGACCCAACATGGTGAACTCGTCGATATCGGAACCACCCTTGAAGGTAATCACGTCTACCTGAACTTCGAATTCCATACCGCTGACGCCTCGGGACAAAATATGATCACCATTGCCACCCAGGCAATTTGCGACTTCATCGTGGAACACAGCCCGGTCACTCCAACGCAAGCCTACGTCGAGGCAAACCTCTCCGGAGACAAAAAAGCAAGCGCTCGGGCCTTCACAACGGCCCGAGGAAAAAAGGTTTCAGCGGAAGTCTTCATTCCGAAAGCGTTGGTCGAGAAACGTCTCCATTGCAGCGTCAAGGACATGTGCGACTATTGGCGCACTTCTGCCATTGGTGGTGTTCTCAGTGGAAGTATCGGCATTCAGGGACACTTCGCCAACGGTCTCACCGCGCTCTATCTGGCCACGGGGCAAGACGTCGCCTGCGTGGCCGAGTCTGCCGTCGGCGTGACGAGATTCGAGAAAACTGACGACGGAGATCTTTACGCCAGTGTCACCCTGCCCGCGATCATGGTGGGCACGGTTGGCGGAGGCACCGGACTTCCCACCCAGAATGCCTGTCTCGAACTTATGGGCTTGGTTGGCCCCGAGAAATCCCGCGCCCTCGCCGAAGTCGTGGCAGGTCTCATTCTCGGCGGCGAACTTTCCATCATCGGAGCACTGGCCGCAGGTCACTTCACCCGGGCTCACAAGAACCTCGCCCGAGGAAAAAGCGACAAGTAAAACATCATTATCCTTAATGTTTCTTTCCTAACAATCAATTCACCAATTCCTCCGATTTCCCCTACTGTTTTCTTGATGCGCTGGTGGACCTACCAAAAAGAACGATTTCCATTTGTTGCAAATGGCATTTTAGTGGCTGCTTTCAGCTCCTGCGCACTGCTCTATTCCTCCTTCCTCACCCAGGGCCCACGGCCCGAGGCGAAGATGTTCCTCGTGGCCTTCGTCACCTGTTTCCTCTTTTTTCTACAGCTCCGAATTGCCGATGAATTCAAAGACGCCGAGGAAGATGCGCAATACCGCCCCTATCGAGCCGTTCCACGAGGCTTGGTTTCTTTAAAGGAACTCGGATTGGTCTTCATTCTAGGGGCGGTGATTCAGCTCACCCTCTCGACCTGGCTCTCGCTGCCCCTCACCATCATCCTCATCATCACCTGGTCTTATCTCGCCCTCATGAGCGTGGAGTTTTTCTGCCGCGACTGGTTGAAAGCGCGTCCCATCACCTATCTCTGGACCCACATGCTCATCATGCCCTTGGTCGACCTCTTTGCGACCGCGGCTTATTGGGGGCCTACAACCGGCACCCCACCATCCGGACTTTTTTGGTTTCTTGCCGCAAGCTTCACCAACGGCCTAGTGATCGAGCTGGGACGAAAAATTCGCTTCAAGGAAGACGAAGAAGAAGGCGTGCCAACCTACAGCAAGCTTTGGGGGATTTCTAAATCATCATGGGTCTGGATCGGCTGCCTCTTTGCCACCGCGATTTTTGCAACTCTTGCCGCCTCTTTATTGGACACCCATCTCATCACAAGCATCATTCTAGTTTCCCTCGCGGTCGTCTTCACCCTTCTCCGGAAACCCGGAAAACGAATGGAAACCTTCTCCGCGCTCTGGACCCTGGCTCTCTATCTCACCCTCGGAATCCTTCCCCTCTTCTTTTCATGAACGCTCGCATCTTGGCCCCACTTCAATGCACTCCCGGAGATCCCATTGGAGGAAAAGCAGGAGCACTGGCAAAACTTACCCTGTCAGGTTTCAAAATCCCGGCTTGGTTTGTGGTGACCGAGGGTAAAATCAACAATGAAGAGTTGCGTAATTCTCTGGCAACTCTTGGAGATGGACCATTTGCAGTCCGGTCATCCGCGCTTGCAGAAGACGGAGAGGAACACTCATTCGCCGGGCAATTCGACAGCTTCCTCAACGTCCCCACGGAGCAAGTGGAATCTCGCATTCACGACGTAAGAAAATCCCAGCAATCAGAGAGGATCGACAGCTACACCGAAAACCAAAACATCCAGCACGGTCACGGTATCGCAGTCATCGTCCAAGCCATGATCCCGGCAAAGTCAGCAGGAGTCGCTTTCAATGCCGACCCCATCACCGGGCAACGAAGTGTCAATCTGGTTTCGGCAATCAAGGGGCTCGGTGAGGATCTTGTTTCGGGCGAAGTTGATTGCGACACCTGGAGGGTCGACCGATCAAACGATATCGTCTCCAAGGTCATGATTCTTCATTCCCTTTCTGATTCAGAAGTATTGAAAGTCGTCTCGCTTTGCCGCGAGTGCAGCAATCATTTTGGTTCGCCGCAGGATATTGAGTGGGCCTTTGATCCAGACGGAAAACTCTGGCTTCTTCAAAGCAGACCCATCACCACTCTCGGCAAACTCCCCGACCCGGACGACGAACTCACGGTCTGGGACAATAGTAATATCGCGGAGAGCTACGGCGGAGTCACTACGCCTCTCACCTTCACTTTTGCGACGCGTGTTTACGAACATGTCTACCGGGAATTCTGCAAACTTCTGGGAGTCCCAAAATCTCGAATCTCCAGCAACGACCATGTCTTCCCCAAGATGCTCGGTCTCGTTCACGGCCGGGTTTATTACAACCTTACGAGTTGGTATCGCGTTCTCGCTCTTCTCCCTGGATTCCAGGTCAATCGCTCTTTCATGGAGCAGATGATGGGAGTCAAACAAGCCCTGCCCGATGAAATCGTAGATGGCATCATTGCCGAAAACCAAGGCTCAAAGTGGCAGGATTCCTTCGACCTCCTAAAAACCACCTTCGGCCTGGTCCGAAGCTATTGGAAACTCCCCCGTCAGATCCGTGAATTCTACAGCCGTCTGGATCAATCGCTAAAGCTCGAGTCCCCCCTTACAGACATGCGTGGCGAGGAACTCGTTAATCACTATCGGGATCTCGAAAGCCAACTCCTCAACAAATGGGATGCCCCACTCGTGAACGATTTTTTCGCGATGATTTTCTACGGCGTCCTCAGCAAAGTTTGCACCAAGTGGCTCGACGATGAAAATCGCACTCTTCAAAATGAACTCCTTCTCAATTCCGGTGACATTGTTTCTGCCAGACCACCCCGACTCATCAAGGAAATGGCCGAAGTCGTCCGTCCTGACAAAGCATTGGGCCAACTCCTCGCTGACCCTGATCTTCCCAATCTGCAGAAGCTGGCTAAGATCAAAAAACTTCCCAAGCTATTCGATAAATTTGAAGCTTACCTCGAAGAATTCGGAGACCGATGCCTGGAGGAATTAAAACTGGAAAGTCCAACCTTGGTTGACGACCCGGGGCCACTCCTCATGTCGATTGGCAGCTTCGCTCTTCAAGCTCCGAAGGAAACAGCCCCACACACCGAACAGGAATACCACCTTTCGAACCCTGTCAAAAACTTGCTCTTCAAGTGGATCCTTTCGCAAACCCGAAAAAGAGTTCGCGACCGCGAAAACCTCCGCTTCGAAAGAACACGTGTCTTTGGCCGCGTCCGAAAAGTTGTGCGTCAGGTCGGCGAGCGGCTTACCGCAGATGGTCAAATCGATGCTGCAAGTGACGTCTTCCACCTTCGGCTCGACGAAGTCTTGAGCAGCTATTCCCTCACCTCAATCACCGCCGATCTCAACGGCCTGGCCAAGGTTCGAAAAGAAGAATTTCGAAAATATCACAAGTCCCAGCCTCCACCGGATCGCTTTCAAACCCGGGGGTCACTTCACCGACAACGTGAGTTTGCCGATGATTCCGGCGCTCCGGAAGGAGAAGCCGACATGCAGGGAATCGGAGCCTGCGCCGGAATCGTAAAAGGCCCCGTTCGAGTGGTCACCAATCCCCGGGAAGCCAAACTGCAACCGGGCGAAATCCTCGTCGCTACCCAGACCGATCCCGGTTGGGTCGTACTCTTCCCAGCCGCTTCCGGACTTCTGGTGGAACGTGGCAGCCTCCTTTCGCACTCCGCCATCGTAGCGCGGGAATTACAACTCCCATGCATCGTTTCGCTGAGCAACATTACCCGCACCTTGAAGACCGGCGACATTGTCGAGATGAATGGAAAAACCGGAGCCGTCACCCTGATCGATCATGAGTAGCGAAATCCAAGACAGAGCAGATTTTTCAAAAGTCCGCTACGGACAGTGTTGGGAAGATGCCAACATCCTCTGCGAGGCACTCAAGGTGTGCGAAGGACGAAAGTGCCTTTCCATCGGCTCAGCGGGCGACAACAGCTTTGCTCTTCTTGCAGCCGGAGCATCTCATGTCACCGCGGTTGAAATGAACCCCGCACAAATTGCCTGCATCGAACTTAGGAAGAACGCCTACCTTACTCTCGACTACCCGGAGTTTCTGAAAACTGTCACCGCCTCGCGCGGCAAATTTGAAAACTACTTCGACATCTTTCGAACCAGAGTTCTTCCACTGGCACATTCAAAGAAGCGCATTCACAACCTCTTGAAAGCCCGTGGTCGCCAATCACGCGAAAAATTCTACGCCAAAACATGGAATACCTGGCGGTGGAGGGCTATTTTTAAGATTTTCTTTTCGAGATTCGTGATGGGCCGACTCGGAAGAGATCCCGCCTTCTTTGATTACGTTTCTGGAAGCGTCGCGGACCGTATTCTTGAACGCGCCCGTTATGCCTTGGTCGAACTTGATCCGTCCACGAACCCCTATCTCCATTGGATTCTAACAGGGAGCTATGGGCCGGATTTGCCACTCGCGATACAGGAAGAGTCGTTTCTAAAAATCAGAACCGCCCTGCAGAAAGATCGTTTTTCGATTGTCGGGGGATCACTCGAAGAATGCCTTTCGGCCGGTGACCAGAGATACGACGCCTTCAACCTCAGCGACATTTTTGAATACATGAGCGAAGACTCTACCGAAAGCCTCCTTCGTAAGATCACCGAGAGCAGCAACAAAGGTGCGCGGCTTGCCTATTGGAACATGCTTGCTCCGCGATCACGCCCCGAAACGATCTCGGGCCAACTCGCCAGTTGCGACGCCGAAGCAGACCGTCTTTCCAAAAAGGATCGGGCCTTCTTCTATTCCAAATTTATTGTAGAAGAAGTCATTTGAATCCGTACCTCTCCATTCTTCTTGTTCTCACTTCTCTGGGAGGGCTCATCGGCGCCGTCCATCTCTCGCCGCTTAAAAGCGAAGTCGCGCGCAAGGCCATTCATCTGGGCATGGGATGTATTTGCCTTTCCTTTCCTTGGCTCTTCCACACCGCTTGGCCCGTCGATCTTCTTGCAGCACTGGCGACTTTGACCCTGCTGGCGCTCAGGTTTCTAAAGCCCGCCGTGGGCCAGGTTCTGCACGATATTGCCCGACGCTCAATCGGAGAACTTCTCTTTCCTATCGGAGTCGCTCTGGTGTTCAGACTCTCCGATGGAGTCAATTCCCTCTACCTCCCTGCCGTCGCTATTCTCACCTTCGGGGATTCTGCAGGTGCTCTCATCGGCAAGAAATTTGGCAAACACCAGTATCGCACAAACGCCGGAACAAAATCAATTGAAGGCTCATCCGCTGTCTTTTTTGTTTCCGCCTTGATTGTTTTCATTCTGGGAAAACATCAGGATCTCCCATCGGCCTTGCTCACCGCACTGGTGGCCGGTCTGTTCATCGCGATGGCCGAGGGCATCCTTTCCGCCGGGGTCGATAATCTGATCCTCCCCATCACGACCTACGCCCTTCTCTATTTCCTGAGAGACTTGAGCCTTCCTGAATTATTTTCCCGGATCGGAATCATTTCCGTCCTCGCGAGCATCCTTTTCTTCGTAAGAAAGATCACCAGCCTCAATGGTGGCGGTCTTCTCAGTGTTATGATCTTTGGATACCTCAGCCTCGCCTTGGGAGGCCCATCATTCCTCATTGCGCCCGCTATTTTATTCACGATTCACCTTCTCACCAGCTGGTGCGCTCAGGAGCTTAGAAGCATGGAACACAGCGCGGATGCAGTCGCTGCTGTCGTCATTCCCGGCCTGATCTGGATCACCTTAAAGACCTCCAGTCAATACCCGGAGTCAACATGCTACACCGGGTTCACCATCACGCTCATGGCCCAGGTTGCGCTACTGCATGCGGCAACCAGAAGATTTCTTGAAAAGCGCTCGTGCAGGGTGATGGGCCTTATCAAAACAAGCGCAACTGGAATCGCGCTCACTCCTCTTTGGCTCGCTCCGGCTTTAGCTATTCCGATTTCTCTGGGCGCGATTCAACTGGGCGCGCTCAATCGCATCGAACAGTCCGTCCTCTCATTTATAGTCTCACTTCCCATTCTTTTCCTGTGAACGCTCCCGACGAACAATTTCATGACAAATTTGGACTCTGGTGGACCAATTCCCCGTCTCTCCCAAACGAAAAAGTCGGATGCATCGGAATGCTCGCGCCGGAAGATCTCGAATTACTTTCCGCAGCAGAAGACCGGCTCCGGGAAGCGGGATGCACAACCGCAATCGGGCCAATCGACGGCAACACCTGGAGTAAACATCGGGCCGTTATCAAGTCCGAAGGACGCCCCCCCTTCATGCTGGAACCATTCACTCCGCCCGAGATCGCAAGAGGATTTCAAGACATGGGCTACTCAATTCTCGCACAATATTCCTCCTCAATCATCCCACTGGATCAAGACGAGCCCCAATACAGGAAGATCGCATCGCGGATGGACAAAGCGGGCGTCGGCATTCGTCAACTGAATCTTGATAATGTCACAAGCGAGCTTCAAAACATCTTCCAGCTCAGCCTTAAGACTTTCACTGAAAACTTCCTCTACACTCCAATCTCAGAGAACGAGTTTCTGGCAATGTATCAGCCGCTTACTCCGCTCCTGACTCCGGAATCGGCCTTCATTGCCGAACGGGACGGCAAGCCCGTAGGATTTGTTTTTGGGTATCAACAAGGTGACACCATGATCGTCAAAACTCTCGCAGTGCTCCCCGAACGAATTCTGGCGGGGCTGGGCACTTTGCTCGTCCACCAAATCCAGCAATCGGCAAAGGAAAGGGGCTGCACAAGCGCGATCCACGCTCTCCAACGGGAAAACAACCAATCACTCCGCATCAGCAAACGGTTTTCCGCAACCGTCTTTCGGCGCTACGCTCTTTTTTCGAAATCGCTATGAATCTTGTCCACCGCCTCGCCGAACAAGCATCTCGGCATCCCAAACGGGCCGCGATCATTGATGCAAATCGCTCAATCAGCTACGAGCAACTATGGCGACGTGTGGAAGGCGGCGCGGACTTCCTTCATCAAGTCGGTCTCAAGGAAAGCGATTTCGTCCTCGTCCTTCATCCCATTACGATCGAACTTTACGAGCTTCTTCTCAGCTGTTTCCACGCCGGAGTCACCGTTGTTCTGATTGATCCAGCTAAAGGAGTCAGCTTCCTCAACGACTGCCTTGGTAAATGCCCGCTTGCAGCCTTTCTGGCTTCACCGAAAGCCCATCTCCTCCGTCTAAAATCCTCCGAACTTAGAAAGGTTCCCCTGAAGATTCACACCGGGCGGATTCTTCCCTTCACCAAATCATGGAAGCCATCCTCAGAAGCAAGAGCCATCACTGAAGTCGCCCCTGACACCCCGGCCCTGATCACCTTCACCAGCGGAAGCACCGGGCAGCCCAAAGGCGTTGCAAGAAGTCACCAATTCCTCCTCGCCCAGGATACCATCCTCTCCACGAGCTTGAATCTTTTGGGAGGACAGGTCGATTTGGTCACTCTCCCGGTATTCCTTCTCTCCAATCTCTCCCACGGGCTTACCAGCGTGATTGCCAACACGGATCTCACCAATCCCGGCTCTCCAAATGTTGCAAAAATCTCTGTACAAAGTCGGAATCACAATATCACGCGCTGTACCGCCTCACCGGCATTCTTTGAAGCCATGCCCAAAGATCTCTTTGAGGAAGTCTATACCGGCGGAGCCCCCGTCTTTCCCGATCTCTTAAGCCAACTACCGAAGAACTCCCACCTGATTTACGGTTCAAGTGAAGCCGAACCCATCTCCCATTTCCCGGCGACTAATCTGACTCCCGGGATTATCGAAACCATCAAATCTGGAGGAGGCCTTCCGGCAGGAAGACCAGTTGAAGAAATCGATCTTGCCATCATCGAAGATCAACACGGGACCCCAATCTCCTCGATGACAGATCAGGAATTCAATCAACTTAGAAAAAATCGCGGAGAAATTGTCGTCTCCGGAGATCACGTCCTCACCGGGTATCTCGGCGGACACGGCGACAGCGAAAACAAATTCTCCGTCGATGGGAAAATTTGGCATCGCACCGGTGACGCCGGACGACTCGACAACAAAGGAAACCTCTGGCTTCTCGGCCGATGCCACGCCAAGTGGAAAGAACACTATCCCCTGCAAATCGAAGCTGCGGTGAGAACGATCCTCCCTGGAAAAAAGTGCGCCCTCTGGAGAGGGCTTCTCGTGCTGGAGTCGAGTCTTCCTCAACTCGAATCTCAATTGGAACAATTTGACCTCAACGGCGTCATCGTCGTCGAAAAAATCCCGATGGATTCCAGGCACAATGCCAAGATTGACTATCAATCCCTGGAAAAAATTCTCCAACAAAAGAACTCCTAGGCATCGATCTGCTTTATCCCGGAAATTATTGACCAGAGGACAGACGCCACGCCTCATGAGCTCCTCGATCACTTTTCGAAACGAGAAACTGCGAGTCCCGGCAGCCCTCTTCGGAGTGAGTATTTTTCTTTGATCTTTCTTAACTTTTTAAAACCCGTAACAATTCGGCGTCGCTTACCGAATAATCATGAAACGTCTCTTCAGGCTGGCCTTTCTCGCTTTCCTCATTGGCGGAGCGTGGATCGGATGGAAATATCAGGACAAGCTCGTCGGTTTTTACAACGAACACTTTAAGGGAGACGAAAGCTCATACACTGAGTTCGCCCCCGATCCGGAACGATACCAGAGGCTAAAATCTGAACTCAGCGAAAAGCGCCGTAGGCTTTCCATTCAATACGAAAAAGCCCGAACCGCCCGGGAAATTTCCACCCTCCATCGGGAAGCCCGCGAGACACTGGAAAGTGCCCTCCCCGAAATGATGCGCTGTTGGCTCGGAACTCCCTGGGATTTCAATGGCACCGCCAAAACCCCCGGCAGCGGAAAAATTGCCTGTGGATACTACGTCTCCACCATCATGCAGGATGTCGGCTTCAAAGTAAAACGGGTCCAACTGGCCCAACAAGCATCTCAAAATATCATCAAGACCTTCGTCCCCACAAGTGACATGCACATTCGCACCCAGCTGAGTTACGACGACTTCCTTGAACAAGTAAAATCCCGCGGCCCCGGCGTGCGCATTGTCGGCCTCGACCGCCACGTCGCTTTTCTAGTCGTCCCCGAAGATGGCGAGATCCGCTTCATCCACTCATCAGGAGCAAGTCCCAGACGGGTCGTTGATGAAGATCGTGAAAACGCCGATGTCCTCCGCCGTTCCAAATATCGCGTCACCGGAAACATCACCGGTAACGATCAGGTCATTCACAAATGGCTCACCGGCGGGTTCTGGCCAACCAGCACGTAACGCTCAGCCTGATGTGCAGCGGAACGGGTATCCAACGCAAAAAGCGCCCGGGCCACCTTAACTCCGGTAATCCTTCTTGCGCCGTCGTCCGATCAGGTCTCCGCAATCACCTGACCGGCAAATCCTTGGATCTCCCCAAAGCTCCCCTTGGTAACAGGACCCACTAACACCTCTTCCAGAGCCGCCAACGTTAAATCCGACCTAAGATGACCTATGGTTTGAAAGCGTTATTTCTGACATAACTATATGAAAAGATCAAGGCAGTGCTCCCGGCTGGCGGGAAGTTTCCCGTAGGCATTGAGAATTTCCCGCTGTGCCCCATCTCCCAAACCCAGCAATCTCGCCACCTCCTTTTCAAAATGCAGCACTGCTTTCCGACTTCCCCCCTCTTCTGATAAATAGGCCAGCCCTCGCTGAAGCAGGGCAAAGATTTCCGGTTCGGCATGATTCAGCTCAAGAACCATTTCCAACAGCTGCCCGAAATAAGCTGCCACCACTGAATCGCGATAACTTCCACGAAGCGGCTCCCGGTAGTCCGTCACAGCCACCTCCCGCAAGCCATGCAAATCACTCGAACGACTCCGGCTCCACTGAAATCCAGCATCAACAAATAGATCCAGGCGTCCCGCAAAAGCGCTCTTCGGTCGACGCGCCCCTTTGGCCACAGTCTTAAGCAAGCCCTCTTCCTCACTCATCCAGAGTATGATCAAGCTGGTATCGCTCAGCTTGGTCAGTCGAATGATCGTTCCTCGGGCACTTTCCACAAGGCAAACGATGTCGTGGCTCCCTTCTAATGGCGAATCAAAAAACACAATACCATTGACCAAAATCGCCCCCTTCCCTACCCCTCAGTCCCACATGGCAAACGAATCTATCGCTGACCTCCTGGCGGTCGACACCAGCTCTCTTGAGAGCCGGTTGTTAGAACTCAGGAGGTACCTTTGACATCCCCACCCTGACCCAGCAAGTCGCGGACCTTGAGAGTCAAGCAGCCAACCCGGAATTCTGGAACAACCAGGAGCAAGCCCGCTCCATTCTCGCTGATACCAATCGCCTGAAAGCCAAACTGCTTCCCTTTCTCAAACTCGAGGAAGACTTTGCAGACCTCAGCTCGGGCATCGAACTCGCCAAGGAATTCCAAGACCTCGACTCCGCCAAGGAAGCCCGCTCCACCTTCGATCGCGTCACCAAAGAACTGGAATCCTTTGAACTCATCATCCTTCTCGACGGGGCAACTGACTCAAATAATGCCTACGTGACGATTCAAGCTGGCGCCGGAGGAACCGAAGCCTGCGACTGGGCTGGAATGCTCTACCGCATGTATACCCGGTGGGCTGAGGGACGAGGCTACAAAGTCAACGTCATCGACTATCAGGAAGGCGAAGAAGCGGGTATTTCCTCAGCCTCTCTCAAAATTGACGGCAACTACGCCTACGGCTATCTCAAAGCCGAACGGGGCGTCCATCGTCTCGTAAGAATTTCTCCATTCGACAGTGCCGGGAAACGTCACACCTCATTCGCCTCGCTCGATGTGACTCCCGAGATCGACGAGAGCATCGTCATCGATATTCCCGAATCCGACGTTGAAATCAGCACGGCCCGTTCCGGCGGAAAAGGCGGACAAAACGTCAACAAAGTCGAAACTGCAGTGATTATGAAGCACCTTCCCTCCGGGATCGTGATTCGCTCGACCCAGGAACGCTCCCAACTTCGCAACCGCGAGTTGGCTTGGGAGACCCTGAAAGCCAAGCTTTACCAGATCGAGGAAGACAAACAAAAAGCCGAGGCCGACCGGACTTACTCCGAAAAAGGCGAAATCGGTTGGGGCAGTCAGATTCGTTCCTACGTCTTCCAGCCCTATCAGATGGTCAAGGACCTCCGCACCGGCGAGGAAACCGGCAACATCCAAAATGTCATGGATGGAGCCATCGATCCTTTCATCGAAGCGATGCTGCGGGGCCAAAAACGTGAATAAGCACCGCAATGTTGATCTGGCAGTCTCGCTATTTCGACGCTAGGCTCGGCCCAACCCTACCTTGAAATTTCTTCACCGTCAGACCTGGCCGCGGCTGCGCGACCGGCATCACGAAGTGGCCTGCCACTTTTGTGACTCGCTCCATGATGTCGAATTAATCGAAGAAGGGCAAACCGCTCACTGCAACACTTGCGGCAGCACCCTCTACACCAACCAGCCACAAAGCCTAGAGCGAGCCTTTGCCTTCGGCCTGACTGGTGTTCTCTTTCTCCTCGGGATGCTCTTGCTGCCTTTCATCACCATGGAGGCTCAGGGAAATAACCTTACCACCTCTGCCGGTGAAACTGTGATTCGACTTTGGCTCACCGGAGGTCCCATCATCTCCGTCGCAGTTGCCATCTTTATTTTCATTCTCCCCTTTTTCCAACTCGCCAGCCTGATCTATCTCTGCCTCCCCCTCCTCAGCGGCCGGGCCTTCCCTGGAATGGTCCCGGTCACCAAGCTGATGCAAGGATTGCAATCCTGGGTCATGGTCGAAGTCTTCTTTCTCGGAACCCTTGTCAGTCTACTTAAATTGATCAAACTCGCTGACATCACCCTCGGCCTCGGTTTCTGGTCCATGGTAGGACTCATGCTCAGCCTCGCCGCTGCGGTGGGTGGAATAGACAAACTCGAGCTCTGGGATCGCATCGAAGTCGCATACCGACGGAGAAAGACCCCCGACGTATCCGTGGAAGGAGGCGTGGAATGTTAGCTAGCGCACGTGGAAAAAATAAAGTTAGCTGCCACACCTGCGGCCGGATCAACCCTCTCGAAAAAGCGTCTTGCCTCCGTTGCCACACCCCGCTGCATTCTCGGAAAAAGAACAGCGTGCAACGCTGTCTCGCTTTCTCCCTCGCAAGCATTATCGCCTATATTCCAGCCAATATCTGGCCCATCATCATTGTGACCAATCTTGGCCGAACCGAGGAAAGCACTATTCTCGCAGGAGTCGCCACTTTTTGGCAAATGAAAGCCTACCCGGTCGCCATCACTATTTTCATCGCCAGCGTCATGATCCCCGCTCTCAAATTACTCGCTCTGGGCTGGCTCTGCGCCCTCTCCGCCGGATGGGTCAAAACCAATCCACGCCGCGCCACCCGCATCTTCTGGTTCACTGAACTGGTCGGACGATGGTCCATGGTCGACGTTTTCGTAGTGGCAATTTTGGTTGCTCTTGTGCAGCTCGGCAACATCATGTCGATCGCGCCGGGAACCGCTGCGGTGTCATTTGGATTGATGGTCATTCTGACGATGCTTGCCGCTCTCTCTTTCGAACCCAGAGTTATCTGGGATAACGCCCGTCAATCAGCCTCCTCATGAACGATTTACCTGAATCCGCCAAACCGGAAATCAAACTCAGCCGGCGTATTAGTAAAGTTTGGATCATCCCCATCATAGGGCTCTTTTTAGGTCTCTGGCTGGTCAATCGCACCATTGAGCAAAAGGGAGAACTCATCACTGTGACCTTCGAAAACGCCGAAGGAATCGTCATCGACAAAACCGAAGTCCGCTGCCGAAACGTCCGTATCGGAATCGTCGAGTCGATCGACCTCGATCCCGAAGACCTCACCGTCGAGGTCGGCCTGCGCATAAAGCCGCAACACCTCGGACTGATTCGCAAAGACTCCAAGCTTTGGGTCGTACGTCCCCGAGTTTCCGGCGCTTCCGTTTCCGGTCTCAGCACCTTGCTCAGTGGTTCCTACATCGACCTCGATCCCGGACAAAGCAAGGAAGGTCAATCTCACTTTGCGGGCCTGGAGAGCCCGCCCCTCACGCCCAACTCGGTCCCGGGATTACGACTTTTCCTCGACGCCAAGGACCCCGGATCGGTTGACGTTGGCAGCGGCATTTACTTCATGGGAAATCTAGTCGGTAAAGTCGAAAGCCGCACCTTCCATACCAATACCCGCACCACCGAATTTGGTATCTTTATCGATAAAAAATACTCCTCCCTCGTCAATACCGAAACCCGGTTCTGGAGAGAATCCGGATTTGAACTCAAACTCGACTCCGGCGGCGTCGACTTGGAAGTCCCTACTCTGGACTCACTCATTGCCGGAAGAATCAATTTTGGAGTCCCCGAAGGAGTGATCGAGGGCAAACCACTTTCGACTAAACACATCGAGTATTTTGTCCTTCACGGAGATGAAGACGAAGCCAACACCAGTGCCTTCCGCAGTGCCGCCCAATTCCTTATCCTCCTCGACCAGTCCGTTAGAGGCCTCGAAAAGGGCACCCCGGTGGAATTCCGGGGACTTCTGGTGGGACGGGTCGACATCATTTCCTACCAACTCGTCGTAAGTTCTGAAATCAAGAGTATTCCCGTCCTGATCCAACTTGACGAACACCTCCTCGCCAAACATTTTCCACCTTCGCTCCGGAATGAAGGTGAAGATGGCTTAAAGACAGCTCTCGAAAATGGTCTCCGCGCAAGCATCAAACCAAGCAACCTCCTCACCGGACAAGTGTATGTCGACCTCGACTACTACCCAGACCTTCCCACCAACGATGTTAAGATTGTCAGCGACTACGTGGTCATTCCCACCACCGAAACCGGCCTGGCTCGTATCGAGGCCGTTATCGACAAAATCAACAATCTCGAAATCGAACCGCTCCTTGCGAAATTCACCAAGGCCGCCGAAGAAGCATCCAAAACCATGCAAGACATACAGGCCAGCATCGGTGGAGCAGACAAAGTCATCGCCGAAACCAAGTTGACCATGGAGCAGACCAAGGAAATGATGACCGCTCTGAACGCCATCATGAACGATCCCGACACCAAGGCTCTCCCCGGGGAAATCCGCACTTCGCTTGCCGAAATTAAAAAAGGAATCCAACCCTTCTCCGAAAATGGCGCGGTCTACGGAGACCTCCTGCGCACGATGGACGAACTCCGCAACGTCTCCCGCTCGGTCAAGAGGATGACCACGGAAATTTCCGATAAACCAAACTCACTTCTCTTTGGCAAGGAACCCAACACCAGCAAGATCCCCCGCTCCCGAAAAACCCGTTGATCAATTTCTCATGTTCAAGAAATCCTCTTTTCTCGTTCTCGCCTGCTTCGCGCTCCTATCGTGCGGCAGCGAACGAAACTACTACGTCCTCTCACCCGCCGGTAAAGCCCCTCTCAAGCAAGGCATTGGCCTCAGTATTGGCCCGGTCAATATGGCTGACTATCTTGTCGAGCGCCCCTACCTCATTTTCCAGTCCAGTCCCTATAAAATGGAGATGTCCGACCTCCATGAATGGTCGGGCGATCTCAGCGACAACTTTGGACGAGTCCTCGGAACCAACCTAGGTCGTCGCCTCGGGACCGGAAACATTCACAGCTATCCCTCGAATCCCAATAGCAAGAACCGATACCAAATTGCGGTGGATCTCAACCAATTCCATGGAGATAATCAGGGTGATGCTGTTTTGGAAGCATCCTGGCGGATCTACGCACTCCCCGGCAGCACCGTCGTGAGAAGCCACACTTCCACTCTCCGCTGCCCGCTCGAAAAAGACGGCTACGAATCACTCGTAGCCGCCCAAAGTAAACTGGTTGATATGCTCTCTGCCGAAATTGCCGCCGAAATTCGCTAGTTTCGCGCGAACTCGATGCACATCGCCTTGGGAACAGGCGTCCGCTTTCCCGAGAACAATAGCTTTCCGGTTTCAGCATCCACCTTGAAGGAGGTTACCTCATTAGACTTTTGCCCTGCAACTAGAAGCCACTTTCCGCTGGGATCCAGATTAATGTTTCGCGGGATGCTCAGGCGGCAGTTCTCAGTCTGAATCAACTTCAGTTTTCCACCTACACCAATCTGAAACACGGAAACCGAATCTCTCTTTTGGTCAGTGAGATCGCGATTTGCAGTATAAGCAAATTTCCCGTCTTTGGAGATGCGAATTTCCGAACAGCTCATATCGCTTCCATCCACATTTTCCTTGAAGACACTCACTGTTTCCTTAATCTTCAACTCACCGTTCCCCGGGTTGCGGTTATAAACCGAGACACTCAATTTGAGCTCGTTCAGGACATAAGCCTGCTTGCCGTTCCTGCCAAACTTCATGTGACGAGGTCCCGCCCCCGGCGGCGACTTGGCGAAGCCCACTTCCATCACCGCGCCCTTATCAGAATCGAGCTTGTAAATCATCACTTTATCGATCCCAAGATCGGGAGCGTAACCAAACTTGTTATCCGGCCCGGCGTAAAACGAATGCGCATGCGGCCCTTTCTGGCGTTTTGAATTCACACTGGATCCCTTGTGATCATTCACCGTGACAGCGTCCCCCGGGGCGCCCTTTTCATTAAGCAGAAAAGAGGCCACTTTCCCACCGCCATAATCCGCCCCCAAAAGAACCTTCCCGGTGGCATCCAGAC
>JAKMEV010000400.1:0-3906 GCA_022425785.1 Akkermansiaceae bacterium
TTGAACCAACGCCATCAGGAGGAGTTTCCAGGCGATACGGAATTGGCGGCACGGATTGCGAGCTATGAGCTGGCGGCGCGAATGCAGTTGAGTGTGCCCGAAGTGACCGATCTTTCAAAAGAACCCGCTTCGCTCAAAAAACTCTATGGAGCGGATAGTCGTGATCCGGTGAAGGCAGGCTTTGCCAAAAATTGCATGCTGGCCCGCAAGCTGGTGGAGGACGGAGTGCGATTTGTGCAGGTGTTTAATGGAGCCTACGCCATGGGTGAGGGTGTCGGGAACTGGGACGGGCATCGGACTTTGAAAAAACAGTATGGGATCCACGGAGCGATTCTCGACCAACCAGTGGCGGCCTTGATTCGTGATCTCAAATCACGTGGCTTGTTCGACGATACGTTATTCGCTTTTGTGACCGAATTCGGACGCATGCCAACATTCCAAAAAGGCGCAAGTGGGCGCGATCACAATCCGGATGGCTTTACTGTTTTCTTGGCGGGAGCGGGCGTGAAGGCTCCAATGAGTTATGGCGCGACCGACGAGTTCGGGCACCGGGCGGTGGATAAGGTCGTAACGATGCATGACTTTCACGCGACCCTCCTCCATTTACTTGGGTTGAATCACGAGAACCTGACCTTCTATCACAACGGTATCGAGCGACGTCTTACCGATGTGCATGGTCATGTGTTGAGTGATCTTTTAATCTAACAGGAAGGGTTACTCGGTGGGAAATCCAGAAGCTATTACGCGCTCAGCGAGAATGGCTGGGTCGAGGGAGGAGAGATCTGATTCGTGAATTAAGATGGAGTAGCGAAGACGGTAGTGTTCGCCTTTTTTTACGGTAGTTGTGATGTATGGCTCCCTTCGTTCCTTTGGTTGCTTGGGAAATGGGTTGGAAGCGAGGACTCCGTAGTCGCGACTGTGGGACCAGCTTTCGCGGGGGTTTTCGGGGTGTGGGAGGACCAAGATTCCCGCCTGCTTGTCGTTTATGGGGCCGGAGTAGTCGATCCAGCGGAATTTCTTTCCCCAGGTCCCCGAACCATTGAATTCATTGCGATTGTTGGTGATTCGGCCCTTTCCTCCCTCGACGCGAAGAGGGCTGGCAATGCGTAGAGCGAGTCCGCTTTCTTCTTGATCACCAAAGGTGAAATCGCGTTCGTCGTTGTAGAATTTTGAATCCCAGTGAAGGAGAATCCCTTCCTCGACGTGTTGAAAGTGATAGCGGGTGTCTTGGATGCAGATTGTTTCCTTACGATCCCTGGCGAGATAGCGATCGCGGGTTTCGAAGCACGCCCAGCCGGGTTTGTTGATCGGGACTTCGGAGAAGTTTTCGAGAACTACCGGAGAAGTAAACCTCCAGTAGTCATTGCTGTCTATCCAGCCGAAGCTCATCCAAAGCCCGGGGTGCATGAATGGATGGATGATGCTTTTTCCGTTATGATCCAGGTCTTCCGGAGCGCGGGCGGGAAAATTACGGGTGACCTGAATTCCGGAAGGCGTCTTGAAATTGACAAAGGCCCGTCGGGTGATCTTGGGATGATCAAGGAGGTAGCCCGCGATTTGTTTTTCATTCAGGATGAGTTGGAGTTCGTTACCCTTTTTGTAGAATTTAAAAACGCCATTCGCGGGTTGAAGCGCCTTGGGCTTTTTTAGCGTCAGCATCCACGAGGTGATGTCAGCCAGTTGTTGACTGGTGAGCATGGCTGCGAATCCTTCGGGCATGGCGGATACACTGAGTGCGGAACGGGCTTTGATTTTCTTGCGGGAGATCTCTACCGTAGATCCGCCGGTTTGAGCGAGGGTGACGCTACGCCCTGTCTCCTGAAGGATAATGCCGAGGTGGGCTTTGCCTGCATGGGTGGTGATTTGGTGGGCGGCGAAGCCTTCGACGATGCTGGCGCTGGGCTCGATGATTGATTCGATGATGGTTGAGGCATCGGCACGCGAACCGATGTCGGAAAGGTCGGGTGCGTGATTGTTGCCCCGGCCGAGGACCTGATGGCAAGAGCTACAGTTAGCTCCGAGAGGACTGAAAAAGAGATCATGTCCTCGGGCTGGATCGGCTTCTTTGAGAAGAGGGAGGATGGTTGATTCTGTGGCAAGTTTACCGTCGAATGAGAGAAGAGTGGGTCGCGCGGCCAGGAGATAGTTTCCTTTCCGAGACCGAACATCGTCGCGATTTGATCCGAGCGTTAATGGTCCTGCAGGAAGATCTGCGCGATAGACCTTCATTTTCTTTGGATCGTCCCCCTCGATGATGAGCGGAGTTTCTTTCCATTTGCCACGCGCCCAGACTGGAAGTTTTTCGCCGCGAGCGTCATCGATAAAATAGACGGTGGAGGGGTATTTGAGATTGAGGCTTACCGTAGTTCCACTGGTAGCATCGGCATCGCGGCAGGCGGTCTGCAGGAATGCCAAACCGGCAAGTTCGGGCGGAACCTTGGTGATGCGATATCCTCGGTCGGTATAAAGGTGGGTTCCCGGTTGCAGAAGGGCGGTGCGGTAGAGGTGGCCCGAACTTGGTGTGATGTCGGAGAATGGGACGACAAGGGGAGCTTGATATTTGAGTTCGCCTCCCGCTTTCAGCGGACGGCCACGCAGTTCGTGTTGATGCTTTCCCCCAAGACGTTTTGCGGCGATTTGAGCGATGGGGGCATGAGCGTCGTTGAGGAGTGCTTTGATTTCCTCGTCGAGGAGGGCGTCTCTCTCGAGGAGGGCAAGGAGGATTGCGAGACGAGTCTGAGGGCGCTTGTCGGCGAGGAGTTTTTTTTGTTCGGGGACTGGGAGGAGCTCCATAAGCGCTCCCCAGGCTGCGTAGTAAACTACTCGGTCGGCCTCCTTGGCCAAGAGGTCGATGATCGATTGAGAGGAGTTTTTTTGGTCGAGTTCGCGAAGAGCAATGACGGCGGCGAGACGCACCTGCGGATTGGAGTTTTTGAGCGCAGCGAGGACCTTGAGATCCATTCTTCCATTGAAGGCGGCAAGACGAATGCTCTGGATGAGTTGATTCGGGGTGGAATTAAACCACGACTTGGGATCGATCCGCCCGAGCGTCCAAACTAGCCAGGTTTCGTGTGCGGTCGTGCGCTTGGGATTGCGAAGCGCGGCAAGAAGCTGCATTTTTGCTCCGTCTCTGTGACTGATGAGTTCCTCTTGGGCATTACTTCGCCAAACCGGAAGGTGGCTTCCGAGTTGCCCGATGAGTGCCTCTACGGTATTCGCTTTGTCGGCTCTGTCGGCTCTGTCGGCTGGTGAAAATCCCTTCGGCCAGAGCCGATAAATTCGACCTTCGTTTGCGAGTTTTCTGTCCTCGTAGTGAGCTCCATATTGGCGACCCCAGCTGGAAATCCAAATCGCGCCATCGGGTCCCACTTCGATATCGACGGGATCGAAGGCGCGGCCTTTGCTCAAGGGCATACTTCGGCCACCGACGGCGTGGGCGAGAATAGGGAGTTTGCTGTGGGCGGGCCTGCGCCAGGCTCCATCCCATTTTGTTTTGTAGATGAGAACTTCACGGTTGAGCCAGTCGTTGATGAGAAAGACATCCCGGTATTTTTCCGGATAGCCGGGAATGTTGCAATAGATGACGCCTGTTCCCGAGCCTTCGAAAAGCGGTCCGCTGGAAGGAGCGGTGGGGAGGTGGTCGTCGCCTTTCCAGTCGTAGCTCCAGGCGTGCCCCCAGCCGAAGTGGGAGCCAAAGAAAGGAGCAAAAATTTTATCGCCGTGCGTTTGGTCGTTGTCGGTGCCGAGCCAGTTGAATTGATCATCGAAGGAAATATCCCATGGATTTCGAAACCCGCGGGAGACGATTTCGAGATTCGAGCCATCGTCATCGCAGCGAAGAATGCCACCGGTAACGCCCCAGTCGTCACGCGGATCGTGGAAGTTCTTTTGGTAGTTCTCCGGGGT
>JAKMEV010000298.1:0-2488 GCA_022425785.1 Akkermansiaceae bacterium
CGTTGCCGAAAATCTTTTCCACCGTCGCACTGATTGCTCTCAGTCCGGCGCCACCCGTATCGATCAAGGTGCAATCGATATCGAAAAGAACGAGTCTGGAAGGCATGAGGTCTATTCTGCGCCTTTATCTTGCTCTTCTCCGTCCTCAATATCTTCATCGTCGTCGAACTCAGCATCCTTCGCTTCGTCCTCGTGAATCAACTCGCCGTGGGAAAGCATGAAGCGGCGCTCTCTCTTTTCTTCGGGAAGTGGTGACAAAACCATCCCAATGGCACGACCGGCCAGCTTCGGCTCCATGTCAACATGAGCCATCCCCTTGAGATCATTCTTCACCCGGTCCATGACAACAAAGCCAATATCGCGGTGGGCGTTTTCACGACCACGGAACTGAAGTTGCACGCGCACCTTATGACCTTCGTCGAGAAACTTCTCAGCGCGGGCGCACTTGATGTTGTAGTCATGCTCTTCCGTCCGGACACGGAATTTCACCTCCTTCATTTTGGCCGGACCTTTGCTCTTGGAAGTCTTTTTGAGCTTGGACTGCTCATACTTATACTTGCCGTAATCCACGATGCGACACACCGGTGGATCCGCATTTGCTGCAATCTCGACGAGATCAAGCCCAACGGACTTGGCCTTATCAAGCGCTTCACGTGTTGACATAACGCCAAGCTGCTGGCCTTCGCCGTATACAACTCGGATTTTTGGAGCACGAATACGATCGTTCACCCGGGTCATATCCCGACGTGCTCTTTTGAACTTCTTCTTCTTGGCTATGGTCTTAGCTGGTTGTGGTTTTGGATGACACTTCCCCAAAGGAAATGTCGCGAGAGATGACGCTCTTTAGTTGCGCATTCGAACTCAAGACTGGAGTCAATGTGAACCTAGCTCCGATCATCATAATGAGCGGGTGGTAATGTCTTGAGAAATCTTGGAAATGAAATCATTCATCGGAATACTGCCGAGATCGCCTTGATCTCGCTGGCGCACGCTGACCGAGTGTTCCTCGACCTCCTTGGCGCCAATGACGGCAAGGTATGGAACTCGATCCATCCGCGCAAGTCGAATCTTAGCACCAATTTTGTCACCGGTATTATCGATTGCCACACGGGCTCCCACGTCGGCCAGGGATTTGACGAGAGCCTCAGCTTCCGTGGTAAATTTCTCGGAAATTGGGAGAACGCGGACCTGCTCGGGAGCAAGCCACGTTGGGAACTTCCCCTCGAAATGCTCGATGAGGAGCCCTACGAAACGCTCCAGCGAGCCAAATGGGGCCCGATGGATCATCACCGGACGGTGTGACGCGTTGTCCGAGCCAATGTAGCTGAGATTAAAACGTTTCGGAAGATTGTAGTCCACCTGCACTGTCCCGAGTTGCCAATCACGCCCAATGACGTCCTTGACCACGAAATCGATCTTGGGACCATAGAAGGCCGCTTCGCCCGGCTCCTCGGTGTATTCCACACCAAGAGTCTGGATTGCCTCACGCAGCGCAGCCTCGGCCTTATCCCAGTCTTCAGGATCACCGACATATTTGTCGGAATCCGGATCACGGAGAGAAAGTCGAACTCCGTATTTAGTGATGCCGAGAGTTCCGAGAACCTTCTTCACCAATCCAAGGCAGCCCTGAATCTCATCACCGATCTGGTCAGGCGTGCAGAACAGGTGGGCATCATCCTGGGTAAAACTTCTTACACGGGTCAACCCCCCAAGTTCCCCGCTTTGCTCCCAACGATAAACCGTTCCGAACTCCGCCAGACGAACCGGCAGGTCGCGATAGGATCGATGCTCGCTATCAAAAATCTTAATGTGATGCGGGCAGTTCATCGGCTTGAGAAGGAAGCCTTCGATCTCACCGGTGGAAATCTTGTTCAGCAATTCACTGCAGGAAGTCCCATCATCGGAAAGTTTCTTAAGAGCATCCCGCTCCACCACCGGAGGAAACTGACTATCTTCGTAATACGGAAAGTGACCCGAAGTACGATAAAGATCCAACTTACCAATGTGTGGCGTAAAGACCTGAAAGTAACCCTGCTTGTCCAACTCCTCTGTGATAAAATCCTGAAGCTCACGACGAATGATTCCACCCTTCGGCTTCCAAAGTGGAAGTCCCTGCCCCACCGACTCATCGAAGGTAAACAACCCCATCTCTTTTCCAAGACGACGATGATCGCGTTTCTTGGCTTCTTCGAGGCGTTCAAGATGTTCATCAAGAAGCGTGCGGTTTTTAAAACAGGTACCGTAAATCCGCTGCAGCGACTGACGGTCTTTGTCGCCTTTATAAAAGGCGCTCGCCACAGACATTAACTTGTGAGCTTTGCAATTCCCGGTGCGCCCGACATGGGGCCCCGCACAGAGATCCCAGAAGTCACCGTTCTTAAAAATCGAAATCTCTTCGTCTTCCGGAATATCATTTAAGAGATCCACCTTGAAGATCGATTCCACCTCGCGCTCGGCGACCGAGGCCAAACGCCCCGATTTGGCCATC